>DATAQP010000538.1:0-10312 GCA_036264595.1 Allostellaceae bacterium | reverse complement strand
GTCGAGGGTCGCCGGCTCGGCACCATTACCTTTGCGCAGGATCTGGTTGTCGGCGAGATCGGCAGCCGCTGCGGAACTCAAGGTTCCGGCAACCAGAAGGGCGACGGCCATACCGAGCATCGCGCTGCGGAAGTCAATCATGATGTTTCCTCCGAGACCACGACGGGACAAGCTGGATCAGGCTGCCCGTCGCATTTGCTTGAGGGTGCGCGATTTGGCGGAACGGCGCAAGCTTGTGTTGGCGTCCTAGTTTACCGGCAAGGATCGGGTAGAATGGCGCCGCCGCCATGCCATATGACAAACGCACGATGTCACGACCGAGGATGACTGCGATGGTCGAGGAACAGTGCTGGCGCGCCGTGCAGGACCGGATACGCACCGCCGATGGCGCCTTCGTCTATGCCGTGCGGACGACGCAGATCTATTGCCGCCCGTCCTGCCCGAGCCGCAAGCCGCTGCGCGGCAATGTCGAGTTCTTCAGCCTTCCCGAGGCTGCCGAGCGGGCGGGGTATCGCGCCTGCCTGCGCTGCCGGCCGCGCGAGCTGTCGGCCGGCGATCCGGCAGTGGCGCGCGTGCGGCGCGCCTGCGCCGTGATCGAGGCGGCGCTCGAGCAGGACGAGGACGGCGCTCCCGCCCTCGGCGAGTTGGCGGCTCGCGTCGAAACCAGCCCGTTCCATCTGCAGCGTCTCTTCAAGCGCCATCTCGGCATCTCGCCGCGCGAATATGCCGATGCGCGCCGGCTGGAGCGGGTGAAGCGCCTGCTGCGGGCCGGCGATGGCGTCGCCGGTGCCCTCTACGAGGCCGGTTATGGTTCGGCCTCGCGACTCTATGAGCGCGCCGATGCTCAGCTCGGCATGACGCCGGCGACCTACAAGAAAGGCGGCAAGGGCGCGGCGATCGCCTATACGATCGCCGCCAGCCCGCTCGGCCGCCTGCTTGTCGGTGTGACCGATCGCGGCGTCTGCGCCGTCAGCCTCGGCGATGACGATGCCGCCCTCGTCCAAGGGCTGCGCGCTGAATATCCGGCCGCTGCCATCACCCGTGCCGATGCAAGGCTGATGCCGACAGTGGCCGCGATCCTGGCACATCTGTCCGGCGCCGAGCCGGCGCTCGATCTGCCGCTCGATCTGCGTGCCACCGGCTTCCAGTGGCGGGTGTGGCAGGAACTCCGCCGCATCCCACGCGGCAAGACCGCGAGCTATCAGGCGATCGCCACGGCGATCGGTCGGCCCAAGGCGGTGCGCGCCGTTGCCAATGCCTGCGCCAACAACCGGGTTGCCCTCGTGATCCCTTGCCACCGCGTTATTCGCGAGGACGGTAAGCTCGGCGGCTATCGCTGGGGCGTCGAGCGCAAGGAAAAGCTGCTGGCGACGGAGAAGGCGAAGTAGGCGTCCTCAGACCCGCTTGCCGGTGGCCGCGTCGAAGAGGTGAATCTGTTCCGGCGCGATCGTCAAAGGCACGCGATGGCCGGCGGAGACCCGCGCGGTGCCGGGCAGGCGGGCGAGAACGCTCGGCCCGGCACCTTCGATCTTGCCATGGATGATGGTATCGGCGCCGAGCATCTCGACGAGCTCGACGGCAAGGTTCAGCGACACGGCAGCGCCTTCGACGGCGAAATGCTCCGGCCGCAAGCCCACGGTGACGGCGCGGCCGGGGGCAACGGCGCTGCCCGGGGGTAGCGGCAGCGCGGTCCCGCCATCGAGCTTGACGTGACCATCGGCGGCGCGGCCGGGCAGGAAATTCATTGCCGGCGAGCCGATGAAGCCGGCCACGAAGACGCTGGCCGGCCGCTCGTAGAGCTCGATCGGCACGCCGATCTGCTCGGCGATTCCGGCATTCATGACGATGAGGCGGTCCGCCAGCGTCATCGCCTCGACCTGATCGTGGGTGACGTAGATCGAGGTGGTGGTGAGCGTTTGCTGCAGCTTCTTGATCTCGACGCGCATCTGCACGCGCAATTTGGCATCGAGGTTGGAGAGCGGCTCGTCGAACAGGAAGACCTGCGGGTCGCGCACGATGGCGCGTCCCATGGCGACGCGCTGGCGCTGCCCGCCGGACAGCGCGCGCGGCTTGCGGTCGAGCAGCTTGTCGAGCTGCAGAATCTCGGCGGCACGACCGACGCGCTCGGTGATCTCTCGCTTGGACAGGCCGCGGATCTTGAGCCCATAGGCCATGTTGCCGAAGACGGTCATATGCGGATAGAGCGCGTAGTTCTGGAATACCATGGCGATATCGCGATCCTTGGGCTCGACCGCGTTGACGACGCGGGCGCCGATCGCGACCTCGCCGGCACTGATATCCTCCAGCCCGGCGACCATGCGCAGAAGGGTCGACTTGCCGCAACCCGAAGGGCCGACGATGACGATGAGCTCACCATCGGCGATCTCGCACGAGACGCCGTGGATGACCTCGTTCCCAGCGTAGGATTTGCGCACGTCGCGCAGGCTGACTTGCGCCATTCTACTTCTCGCCCTCGACCAGACCCTTGATAAACCAGCGCTGCATCAGGACGACGACGGCGACCGGCGGCAGCATGGTAAGTACCGCCGTTGCCATGATCGTGTTCCACTCGTTCTGCGCGTCGCCCGTGCCGATCATCTTTGAGACGCCGACCACCATCGTCTCGAAATCGCGGTTCGTCGTCACCAGCAGCGGCCAGAGATACTGGTTCCAGCCATAGATGAAGAGAATGACGAAGAGCGCCGCGAGATTCGCGCGCGACAGCGGCAGCACGGTGTCCCAGAAGAAGCGCAGCGGTCCGGCGCCGTCGATCTTCGCCGCTTCGACGAGCTCGTCGGGGATGGTCATGAAGAACTGGCGAAAGAGCAGCGTCGCCGTCGCCGAGGCGATCAGCGGAATGGTGAGGCCGGCATAGGAATTCACCAGGCCGAGATTGCTCACCACCTCGTAAGTCGGGATGATGCGGACCTCGACCGGAAGCATGAGGGTGATGAAGATCATCCAGAAGAAGATCATGCGCAGCGGGAAGGCGAAGAAGACGACGGCATAGGCGGAGAGGATCGAGATCGCGATCTTGCCGATCGCGATGACCAGCGCCATGACGAGGCTGTTCAGCATCATCGTGTGGACCGAGGCGGGGCTGGCGCGTCCGCCGCCGGAAAACCAGGCCGCCGTGTAGTTCTCGACGAGATGGCTGCCCGGCAGCAGGGTCAGCTCGCCGCTGCCGATCGTGCTGGCATCCTGCGTCGAGGCGACCAGCGTCATATAGATTGGAAAGGCGAAGACGAGAACGCCGAGCAGCAGGACGGCATGGGTCAGCCATTCGGTGCGGCGCTGCATCAGTACTGCACCCGGCGCTCGACGTAGCGGAACTGGATGGCGGTCAGGCCGATCACGACGATCATCAGGATGACCGATTGCGCCGCCGAGCCGCCGAGGTCGAGATTGACGACGCCGTCGACATAGACCTTGTAGATCAGCGTCTCGGTCGATTTGCCCGGTCCGCCGGCGGTGAGCGCGTGAATGATGCCGAAGGTATCGAAGAAGGCATAGACGATGTTGACGACGAGCAGAAAGAAGCTGGTCGGCGACAGCAGCGGAAACATGATCGTCCAGAATCGCCGCGACGGGCCGGCACCGTCGATCGAAGCTGCCTCGATCACCGATTTCGGGATCGCCTGCAGTCCGGCGAGGAAGAAGAGAAAATTATAGCTCACCTGCTTCCAGGCGGCGGCGAAGATGATGAGACCCATCGCCTGGTCGCCGTTCAGCTTATAGTCCCACGGCACGCCGGCCTTGCGCAGCGCCCGGCCGATGATGCCGACCGACGGGTGGAAGACGAAGAGCCAGAGCAGCGCCGCCACCGCCGGCGCGACAGCGTAGGGCCATATCAGCAAGGTCTTGTAGGCGGCAGCGAAGCGGATCGGGCGATCGGCGAGCACCGCCAGCCCCAACGCCGCTGACATCGACAGCAGGGTGACGGAGAGCGAGAAGATCAGCGTGTTGGTGACCGCGTTGAGATAGAGCGGGTTGCTGAGAACGATGGTGAAATTCTCGAACCAGACGAAGCGGCTGTTCAGGCCGAACGGGTCCTGCAGCAGCATCGACTGATAGATCGCCTGGCCAGCCGGCCAGAAGAAGAAGACCGCCGTGATGACGAGCTGGGGCAGCAGCAGCAAATAAGGCAGCCCCTTGTTGCGGAAGATGACGCGCCGCTGCACCTCACCTCTCCCCTTGGAACGAGGACGGGCTCCATCGCGACCGCGACGGGATGGCGAGGGGGACGAGCCGCCGCATCGTTATCAGTAGCGCGCCCGCGGCCGGCTCTTCCTCGCCCATCCTCTCCCCGAAGGGATGGGGATGGGCTCGGAACGAGATGGACAGCGGAAGCCCTTACGATTTGTTCGCGCGCTCGAAATTGCGCAACACGACATTGCCGCGGGCGACCGAGGCGTCGAGCGCCTGTTGCGCGTTCTGCTGACCCTGCAGCGCCTTCTCCAGCTCTTCCTGCATGATGTTGCGGATCTCGGGCATGTTGCCGAGTCGCAATCCTTTCGAATTGTCGGTCGGCTCAGTCCGCGTCATCTGCAGATAGGCGACGTCGGCACCCGGGTTCTTCTCGTAATAGCCGCTCTTCTTGATGATCTCGAAGGCCGCGGTGGTGACCGGCACATAGCCGGTATCCATCGACCATTTGGCGGCAACCTCGGGCTGGTTGATATAGTTGAAGAACGCCGCGATGCCCTTGTAATCCTCCGGCTTGCGGTTTGGCGATTTCAGCACCCAGAAGCTGGCGCCGCCGAGGATCGAGTTCTTCGGCGCGTCCTTGACGTCCGGCCAGTACGGAAGCGGGGCGGCGGCCCAGGCGAACTTCGCCTCCTTGATCAGACGGCCGCGCAGCCCCGACGAATCGTGGATGATCGCGCATTCGCCGGAGGCGAAGAGTGCATCGCCTGCCGAATCGCGACCGCCGTATTTGAACAGCCCGGCCTTCTGCATGTCGAGGAGGTTCTGGATGTGCTTCACATGCAGCGGGCTGTTGAACTTGAGCTCGGTGTCGAGCCCGGCCATGCCGTTCACCTTGGTGGCCAGCGGGACGTTGTGGATGGCGCTGAAATTCTCGAACTGCGTCCAGGTCGGCCAGGCGGTGGTGAGCGGACAGGCGATGCCAGCCGCCTTCAACTTCTTGGCCGCCTCGATCGTCTCCGGCCAGGTCAGCGGCGGCTTCGCCGGGTCGAGCCCGGCCTTCACGAAGGCGTCCTTGTTGTAGAACATGATCGGCGTCGAGCTGTTGAACGGCATCGACAGCATCTTGCCGTCAGGGGTCGAATAATAGCCCTTCACCGCCGGGACGAAGGCGTTCGGATCGAAGGGCAGACCGGATTCCTGCATCAGCTCATAGACCGGCTTCACCGCGCCCTTCGCCGCCATCATGGTGGCCGTGCCGACTTCGAACATCTGGACGATGCCTGGGGCATTGCCGGCGCGGAATGCGGCGATTGCCGCCGTCATCACCTCGGGATACTGGCCCTTGAAGCTGGCATTGATCTTGTAGGCGCCTTGCGACGCGTTGAAGTCGGTAGCGATCTGCTCGAGCATGCCGCCGAGCGGCTGGGTCAGCCCATGCCAGAACTCGATCTGAACCGGCGCCGTCTGCGCCTCGGCGAGGCTGCTGCCGGTCAGCGCCGCCATTGCCGCAACGGCCAAAACTCGTGCGAAGCGCATCGAAACCCTCCTTGGTTGACCGGCACCTCCGGCTGCTTCTTCTATTGCCCGTCAAATTGCCGCATCGCGGCATATTTGTTAAGCATTTGTGACGGGCGGCGCCGCTTTATGCTAGTCCATGGCGACGCGAATATTTGCTCGGCGATGGTGACCGCCAGTCGCCCAGCGCGCCCTCACGCGGGCGATGGATCTCGACCTTGAGCGGGTAGCATTTGGCGACGTCATCGGAGTGGCTGGCGCCGCAATCGCCGCCGGGGCAGGCCGAAAGCGCTGCCAACAGATCGATCTCGGCGAAGAACTCGATGAAATCGCCGGGCCGGACCGGACTCGCCTTCATGAAGTATTGGTGCGTATCGCGCGTGTACCCCGTGCACATGAAGACGTTCATCACGTCGTGAACATGGAACTCGGCCTCCTTGGGCGGCAGGTTTCGCTCCGCCGCGAGGGCGCGGGTCAAGTTCGAATGGCAGCAATGGTGGTATTCGACGCCCTTCAGCAGAAGGTTGGTGTAGGGGTCGCAGCGCGTGCCGATGATGTCGTGCACCCCGGCGCCATCCTCGTCCCAGCCATACCAGTCGAGCGTGTCGTGGGTGATGGTCGACATCGGGCGCAAGCTCGGGAACGTGCTCCACAGCCGATCGCCGGTGGTCAGATGCGTCGCGTGTAGGGCCCGCGTCTTGCCGCTGTAGAAGCGCTCCGTGAGGTCGTGCGCGTTCCAGAGGTTGAGATCGCCGACCTGCGGGCCCTCGACGCTCACGATTCGGAAGAAATGCCCCGCCGGTACGGTGAATGCCCTGGCGTCGCGCGGCGGCACCATGAGCTCGGAAATCTTGGTCAGCTCGGCGCGTGCCCTGTCGTAGAACGCGGCGTCGAACGACGGCAGTTGCTCGACCGAATAGGTCGGCACCGCTGGCGCCCGGCGCCGTGCTGCCGCGTCCGGCGGCGGCATCGTGTGAGCGGATCTCGTCATGCTCTCGTCCCTCCGAATAGTGGGTCACCGGCTCGTTGAGTGGCCTCTTTCACAATACCCGGTCGAGTGCTTGCTTGTAAGGGTGGCACGCGCAGGTTATGACGTGATGTGTTCGGGTTCCCTCCGCGCCGTGCTGCGCCGCCTACGGTCCTCGCCCTTGCCGAGCGCGAAGTCCCGCTCCGCGTGCGCCAGAGCGCGCGTGCCCGTCGCATCACGCTGCGCATCGATGCTGCAGCCGAATCGATCGAGCTGGTGCTGCCGAAACGGGTATCCCTCGCCGCCGGGCTGCGCTTCCTCGATTCGCGGCGCGACTGGGTGGCAGCCAACCTCGCCGAGATGCCGGAGCGCATCGTCTTCGCCGACGGCGCCGTCGTTCCCGTGCTCGGCACGCCGCATCGCATCCGCCATCTCGGCGAGCGCTGCCCGGGTGTCAGGACGGTCGCCATCGAAGCGGGCGAGATCCGCGTCGTCGGCGCGGCGCCCCATCTTGCACGCCGCGTCCGCGATCATCTGATCTTACTGGCGCGCCAGGAACTCAGCCGGCGCGCTCGCGCGCTGGCCGCGCAGATCGATCGGCGAGTGACGCGGATCAGCGTGCGCGACACGCGGAGCCGCTGGGGAAGCTGTTCGGCAAGCGGGGCGCTCGCCTTTTCCTGGCGCCTCATCCTCGCTCCCGAGGCGGTCCTCGACTACGTCGTTGCTCACGAGGTCGCCCACCTCGCCGAGATGAATCACGGGCCGCGCTTCTGGCGGCTGGTCGAGACGCTGGCGCCCGATACTGCGGCGCAGCGTCGCTGGCTCAGCCGCAACCGCGCGCGCCTGCTCCGCTATGGCTGAGCCGCCGCCGAGCGGCCGGTTGCGTCTTTTGCCGGCCTCGTCAGCCAACTCGCGCTGGTCGGGCGGCGGGCTCCCTGAGCGGCGACGGGCTGGGGTGCCGCATCAGCCAGAGGAGGACGAGCAGCCCGGGCACCGCCGCCGCCGTCGTCAGCAGAAAGAACGGAATCCAGTCGAGCCGGTCGACGAGCCATCCCGACGGTGCCGAGAGGAAACTCCGCGGCAGCGCGGTCAGCGAGGAGAACAGGGCGTATTGGGTTGCCGTGAAGGCCGGGCTGCACAGGCTCGAGAGATAGGCGACGAAGGCGGCCGAGCCCATCCCGTTGGTGAAGTTCTCCGTGAAGATCGAGATCGCGAGCATCGTCGTGTCATGGCCGGCAAGGACCTGCGCGACATACATGAGGTTGGAGAGCATCTGCAGAAGGCCGCCGACGAGGAGGCCGGTCATGATGCCGAAGCGGGCGACGATCACCCCGCCGCAGGCGACGCCGGCCAGCGTCGCGATGACGCCGAAGATCTTGGCGATATTGGCGACCTCGATCTTGGTGAAGCCGAGTTGCTGATAGAGCGGGCTGGCCATGAAGCCGGCCATCGCCTCGCCGAGCTTGTAGAGCACGATGAAGCCGAGAATGAGAAAGGCGGCGCGACCCGACCACAGGAAGGCGGCGGCCCGTCCGACGAAGGAGCGGCGCCGGTCCAGCCGACCGCCGCAGCGCTCGATGAAATCGCTGAACGGCCGCACGAGCAGGGTCGCGAGCCAGGTCTCGCCGGGCCTGACTCGCGGCAGGATCACCGCCGGCTCGGGGGTCAGCAGGATGGTCGCCATGCCGACCGCCATAAGTAGCGCCATCACCGTGTAGGCGAGACGCCAATCGCCGAAGGCGGCGAGGTAGAAGGCGCCGGCGCCCGAGGCAAGCATGCCGAGGCGATAGCCCCATTGCGTCGCCGCCGCGCCGGCGCCCTGCTCTTCGGGTTTGAGGAGCTCGATGCGGTAGGCGTCGATGACGATGTCCTGGCTCGCCGACAGGAAGGCGACGATGACGGCGAGCAACGCCAGCGTGGCGAGGTCGCCCTGCGGGTCGCTGTGGCCGAGCAGGAAGATCGCCGCCATCAGGAGCGCCTGGATGAGCAGTCCCCAGCTGCGGCGGCGGCCGAGACGTCGCGTCAGCAGCGGGATCGGGATGCGGTCGATGACCGGCGCCCAGAGGAATTTGTAGCTGTAGGAGAGGCCGACCAGCGCGAAGAGGCCGATCGAGGTCCGCGAGACGCTGGCCTCCGAGAGCCAATAGGTCAGCGTCGCCCCGGTGAGGCCGAGCGGCAGGCCGCTTGAGAACCCCATGAAGAAGATCGCCAGGATGCGCTTCTCGCCATAGACGCGGAGCGCGTCGCGCAGTTTCGCCCGTTTGGTCGGGCTGGCGGAGCCTGGCGGCAGCGTTTGCATCCCTTACCCCGACTCTCTCGAGCTGGCGGAAGAGGGGAAGCTCGCGGCCTTAGCTCTACTTCTTCTCGGCGTCGGCAGCGACCTGCATCTTGATGATCTTGTCGGGCTGGGCCGGCGGCTCGCCCTTGGCGATCGCATCGATGTGCTCCATCCCCGAGGTCACCTTGCCCCAGACCGTATACTTGCCGTCGAGGAAGGGCGCCGGCGCGAAGCAGATGAAGAACTGGCTGTCGGCGCTGTCGGGCGATTGGGCGCGCGCCATTGAGGCGGTGCCGCGGAGATGCTTCTCCTTGCTGAACTCGGCCTTCAGCTTCTGGCCCGACCCGCCGGTGCCGTTACCCTTGGGATCGCCGGTCTGGGCCATGAAGCCGTCGATGACGCGGTGGAAGAGGATGCTGTCGTAGAAGCCCTCGCGCGCCAGCTCCTTAATCCGCGCGACGTGGTTCGGCGCGAGATCGGGCCGCAATTCGATAACGACGCGCCCGGCTGGCACGTCGAGATAGAGTGTGTTCTCGAGATCCTTCGTGCTCATCGTCGCTCCCCGTTCAAGACCGCGCGGTTATCCCACGCGAGCGCCACTCCGGCCAAGGATTACTTGGCGTCCGCCGCGACCTGCATCTTGATGATCTTGTCGGGCTTGGCCGGTGGCTCGCCCTTGGCGATCGCGTCGATGAATTCCATCCCCGAGGTGACCTTTCCCCAGATCGTATACTTGCCGTCGAGGAAGGACGCCGGCGCGAAGCAGATGAAGAACTGGCTGTCGGCGCTGTCGACCGATTGGGCGCGCGCCATCGAGACGGTGCCGCGGACGTGCTTCTCCTTGCTGAACTCCGCCGGCAGGTTCTGCCCCGAGCCGCCGGTGCCGGTGCCCTTGGGATCGCCGGTCTGCGCCATGAAGCCGTCGATGACGCGGTGGAAGACGATGCCGTCGTAGAAGCCGCGGCGCGTCAGCTCCTTGATCCGCGCCACCGTCTTGGGCGCGAGGTCGGGGCGCATTTCGATGACGACCCTTCCAGCGGGGACGTCGAGATAGAGGGTGTTTTCGAGATCGGCTGCGCTGACCGTGCCGCCTGCGAAGAGAAGGGCGGCAATGAGAGCGAGAAGCCGTGCCAGTGCAGTCATGATCCGCGTCCGCCGATTGATGGGAAGGGCGCGACCTTAGCCGATGCGACGCACCAGGGGAAGGCTGAGAGCGCCCCCTTAGACCGCGGCCGCCGAGCGGCTCGCTCGCTTGCGCGCATTGGGATCGAGCAGGCGCTTGCGGATGCGGATCGATTTCGGCGTCACCTCGACGAGCTCGTCGTCGTCGATATAGGCGATCGCCTGCTCGAGCGTCATGAGAATGGGTGGCGTCAGGCGCACCGCCTCGTCCTTCGAGGTGG
>DATAQP010000512.1:0-7457 GCA_036264595.1 Allostellaceae bacterium | reverse complement strand
GCACCTCGCCGCCGGCATAGGCGAGCGGGTAGAGGCTGAGATCGAGCGCGCCCTTCCTGAGCGCCGAGAACTGCGCCACCGTCTTCATCAGCGACGAGTTCGGATAGATCTGGAAGGCGACCTCGCCCTTGGTGCGGGCTTCGACCTCGGCGGCGAATTTGCGGCACAGCCGGTCGCGGAAATCGCCGCTGTCGATCGTCCCGCCGGGAAATTGGTGGCTGATCTTGAGCACCGTCGGGCCGGCGGCGCGGCCGAGCCGCCCGGCGCCGATCACCGCGGGCGCGGCGACGAGGCCGCCGAGAACGAGGCGTCGAGTTACCGTCATCGTTTCCTCCGGTTCACTGGGTTCTGCGACGCCGTCTGCGCTGCGCGAGGGCGTCATTCGCATGCGCCGATCGGCAGTTTACTGCGCGCGTCGGCTTTATCCAGGGGATTGATCGCGGCGCGCGATGGCGGTAAACAATTATTAGAATTATTCTAATTCGCATCTTGTCGTGGCGATCCTGCACCGCCATCTGGGGTAGGTCGCAACCCCCCAATCCAGGAGACATCATGCTCACCGTCGGCGACCGTTTGCCGCAATTCGCCCTGACCGCGGTGTCGGGCAAGGACCCCAAGACCGCCTTAGCGCCGGTCACGAACGCAACCTACGAGGGTAAATGGCTGGTGCTGTTCGCCTGGCCCAAGGACTTCACCTTCGTCTGCCCGACCGAGATCGTCGGCTTCAACGAGCTCAACGGCGAGTTCGCCGATCGCGACACGCAGCTGATCGGCCTCTCGACCGACAGCGATTTCGTCCATCTCGCCTGGCGACAGAGCCGCGAGGATCTTGGGCGGGTCGCCTTCCCCTGGCTCGCCGACATCAAGCGCGAGCTGAGCACGGCGCTCGGCATTCTCGACAAGAGCGAGGGCGTCGCCCTGCGCGCCACCTTCATCGTCGATCCCGAGGGCGTCATCCGCCACGCCAGCGTCAACGACCTCTCGGTCGGCCGCAACCCGCGCGAGGTCCTGCGCATCCTCGACGCGCTGCAGACCGACGAGCTCTGCCCCTGCAACTGGCAGCAGGGCGAGACCACGCTGCAGGCAGCCTGATCACATCAGGGCCGGGCGATCCACCAGTCGCCCGGTCCCTTATCCTTGCGGAGAATCCATTGATGTCGCTCGAATCCATCCGCGCCGCGTTGCCCGACTACGCGCGCGATCTGAAGCTCAACCTGTCGAACGTACTCACCGCCACCACCCTGACGCCGCAGCAGCTCTGGGGCACCGCCGTCGCCTCGGCGGTCGCCGCGCGCAACCCGGTGCTGCGCGACGCGGTACTGGCCGATGCCAAAGCCCATCTGACGCCGGCGGCGCTCGCTGCCGCCAAGGCGGCCGCCGCGATCATGGGCATGAACAACATCTACTACCGCTTCACCCATCTCGTCGGCAAAGCCGACTACCGGACGCTGCCGGCCCGGTTGCGCATGAATATCATCGGCAATCCCGGCGTCGACCGCGTCGATTTCGAGCTCTGGTCGCTCGCCGTGTCGGCAATCAACGGCTGCGGCATGTGCCTCGAGGCGCATGAGCACGAGGTCACCGCCAAGGGGATCGGCAAGGAAGCCGTGCAGGACGTCGTGCGCATGGCCAGCGTCATCCACGCCGTCGCCGTGACCCTCGAGGCCGAGGCCGCGGCGGAGATATCGGCAGCTGTCGCCGCCTAGCCGAAAATCAGCCGACTGAGCGCCGCGCCTTGAGCGCGGCGCTCAGCGTGCCCTCGTCGAGATAGTCGAGCTCGCCGCCGACCGGTACGCCATGGGCGAGGCGGCTGATCGCGACGCCGGTCGGGGCGAGGCGGTCGATCAGGTAATGCGCCGTGGTCTGGCCCTCGACCGTGGCGTTGAGGGCGATGATGACCTCGCCGACGCCCTCGCCGGCGCGCCGCACCAGCCCGTCAATGTCGAGATCCTCGGGCCCGATCCCGTCGAGCGCCGAGAGCGTGCCGCCGAGCACGTGGTAGCGCCCGGCGAAGGCGCCGGTGCGCTCGATCGCCCAGAGATCGGCGACATCCTCGACGACGCAGAGCAGCGCCGCGTCGCGCCTGGTATCGCGGCAGATCGGGCAGGGATCGGCGGCGTCGAGATTGCCGCAGATGCCGCAGGGACGAACGCGCGCCCCCGCCGTCGCCAGCGCCTCGGCGAGCGGCACAAGCAGGCTCTCGCGCCGCTTCAGCAGGAAGAGCGCCGCCCGCCGCGCCGAGCGCGGCCCGAGCCCGGGCAGCTTGGCGAGGTACTGGATCAGGCGATCGATGTCGGTCATCGGTGGCTCTAAGCCGTAAGCTCTAAGCTATAAGCCAAACGTCCGCTTAGAGCCCATAGCTTACAGCTTCTAGCTTCCTCAAAACGGCAGCTTCATCCCCGGCGGCAGCTGCAGCCCGCCGGTCAGCTTGGCCATCTCGGCGGCGACATGCGCCTCGACCCGCGTCTTCGCCTCGTTGAAGGCGGCGACGATGAGGTCCTCGAGCACTTCGACCTCTTCCGGGTCGATCAGCGACTTGTCGAGCTTGATGCGGCGCAGATCGCCCTTGCCGCCGACCGTCACCTGGACCAGCCCGCCGCCAGACGCGCCGGTCATCTCGACAGTCTCGAGCTGCGCCTGCATCTCGGCCATCTTGGCCTGCATCTGCTGCGCCTGCTTCATCATCTGCCCGAGATTCTTCATGCCACATCCTCTCCGTCATTCGTTTCATCCGGGTCCGCCGCGGCGGGCGAGCCAACCGGCGGGTCGAGCGGCGCCAGCTCGCGCACCGCCTCGATCGTCGCGCCCGGGAAGGTCTCGAGCACGGCGCGCACCATCGGGTGCTCCGCCGCCTCGCTGCGCAAATGGCGCGCGCGCTGCTCCGACTGCTCGCGCAGGCTCGGCTCGCCCTGCTCGCGCGACACGCTGACCACCCAGCGCTGCCCGGTCCAGCTGCCGAGGAGCTGGCCGAGCCGGTTCGGCAGATCGCGCGGCGCCGCCTCGGTCAGGCGCAGCTCGATGCGGCCAGGCTCGAAATGGACGAGATGGCAATGTGACCAGAGATGCGAGCGCAGCACCGCCTCGCGATGATGCTCGAAGAGGGCGACCACCTCGGCGAAGCTCTGCGGCATCGGCGGTCCGGCCTCGGCCGCCGGTTGGGGAGCGACGGCGAGCGGCCCTGTCGTTTCGATCGGCGCCGCCTCGATCGGCTGCGTCGCCAGCGCCATGCGCGGCCCGCCGGATGCGCTCGGCGCGCTCGTTGCGGCAGGCTCGCCGACGCTGCGTGACGCCACCGCGCCCGCGCCGTTGCCCGACGGCATGGCCGCGGCATTGCGCGGCGCGGCCGGCGGCATGCCGGGGAGGGTGCGGCCCTCGCTCGCCGCCTTGATGACGTCGCCCGGCGTCGGCAGATCGGCGACATAGGCGAGACGCACCAGCACCATCTCGGCGGCCTGCAGCGCCGACGGCGCGATCTGCACCTCGCCGAGGCCCTTCAGCAGCATCTGCCAGGCGCGGGTCAACGTCGGCATCGACAGCTTGGCGGCGAGCGGCAGGCCGCGGGCGCGGTCGCCCTCGACCAGCGGGTCGCCCTCGCCGGCGCTCGGCACCAGCTTGAGGCGGGTGAGGAAATGGGCGAGCTCGAGGAGATCCTGCAGGACCATGACGGGATCGGCGCCGCCGGCATAGAGCGCCGCCATCTTGTCGAGCGCGGCCGGCGCCTGACCCGCCAACACCGCCTCGAGCAGATCGAAGAGCAGCGAACGGTCCGCGATCCCCAGCATGTCGCGCACTGCCTGCTCGGCGATCGCATTGCCACCGAGCGCAATCGCCTGGTCGAGCAGCGAAAGCCCGTCGCGCGCCGAGCCGTCGGCGGCGCGGGCGATCAGCGCGATCGCCGCCGGCTCGGCGGCGATGCCTTCCGCCTCGGCGATGCGGGAATAATGCGCGGCGAGAAGTTCGATCGGGATGCGGCGCAGCGAGAAGCGCTGGCAGCGCGACAGCACGGTGACGGGGACCTTCTGGATCTCGGTCGTCGCGAAGATGAATTTGACGTCGGGCGGCGGCTCTTCCAGCGTCTTCAGCAGCGCGTTGAACGCCGCCTTCGACAGCATGTGCACTTCGTCGATGATGTAGACCTTGAAGCGCGCCGAGACCGGCTTGTAGCGGATGCCGTCGGTGAGATCGCGGATATTGTCGACGCCGGTGCGCGAGGCGGCGTCCATCTCTATGACGTCGACATGGCGGTCCTCGGTGATCGAGCGGCAATGCTCGCAGAGTCCGCAGGGCGCGATGGTCGGCCCGCCGCTGCCGTCCGGGCCGATGCAGTTGAGCGCCCGCGCCAGGATGCGCGCGGTCGTCGTCTTACCGGTCCCGCGCACCCCGGTGAGGATGAAGGAATGGGCGATGCGGCCGGTGGCGATGGCGTTCGACAGCGTACGAACCAGCGCCTCCTGGCCGATCAGCTCGGCGAAGGTGGTCGGCCGGTACTTGCGGGCGAGGACGCGGTAGGCGATCGCTGGTTCGGTCATGAGCGCGTCAGAGGCCCGGGCGGCAGGAGGTGGGAGGCTGGACGAACGACCCAGGCCGAAACTCGTTACGGCTGCTTCCTTCCGGACCTGACCGGGTTGGCGAGGGACCTGTCCGCCGCCAACCTCCCAGGACACTATATCAGGATTGATCGGCGAGGGGGCAAGCTCCCTCGCCGGGTTTTAAAGATTCGGGCAGGCGATGTGCGTCCCTCGAGACAGCTGCTTCGCAGCCTCCTCAGGGCGAGGAAGATTTATAAATGTCATCAACACCATACCTCATCCTGAGGAGCGCTCGCAGAGCGCGTCTCGCCGTTCGAGACGCCGCCCGCGGCGGCTCCTCACGATGAGGGGACGCACGATACTATTGCAGGCAGCTGCGAATAGTCCGCGTACGCTTTACGACAACCACCACACCCCGATCGCGACGGTGATCGCGGTGAGCGGCGCGCCGAGGCGGAAATAGGTCCAGAAGCCGATCTCGACGCCACTCTGGCGGGCGCGCTCGACGACGATGAGGTTGGCGACCGAGCCGAGGATGGTGAAATTGCCGGCCAAGGTGGAGGCCATCGCGAGGGTGAGCCAGGCGGTGCGCTGGTCGTGCAGCTGCAGGACGAAGGGCTTGAGGACGAGCACTGCCGGTACGTTGCTGACCAGGTTGGAGAGGACGAAGGCCACGGCGCTCAGCACCGGCACGTGATCGAGCCGCAGCCACCCGGCCTCGGCCAGGACCTGCGGCGTCATGACAGTCTTCTCCATTCCGGCGACTACGATGAAGAGGCCGGCGAAGAGAAGGAGGAGCGACCAGTCGATATCCGCATAGATGCGTTCGGGCTTGAGGCGGCGGGTCAAGAGGAGGAGCGCGCCGGCGACGATGGCGACCTTGGCGGGCGGCGCGAAGAGGAAGAAGGCAACGACCATGATCGCCGTCACGGCGACCGATTTGCGCACCAGCGGCTTGTTGACCCGGATGTCGCGCGGCTCCGCTGCCAGCCTCTCCCGGCCCCAGAACTCCTGGCGAAAGACGACGGCGATGAGCAGCAGCGTGGCGGCGAGGCCGGCGAGCGAGACCGGGGCGAGCGCGGCGAGAAAGCTGCCATAGGGAATCGCCGAGAAGCTGCCGATCATGATGTTCTGCGGATTGCCTGTGATCGTCGCCGCGCTGCCGATATTCGAGGCGAAGGCGATGGCGAGGAGATAGGGCACTGGGTTGCGGCGCAGCGCGACGACGAGCTCGAGGACCAGCGGGGTCAGCATCAGGCAGATCGTGTCGTTGACCAGGAAGGCCGAAAACACGCCTGAGATGAGCACGATGGCGGCGAGCAGGGTGAGCGGGTGATGGGCATGGCGCGCTACCCAGTCGCTGACCAGGGCGAAGAAGCCGGAAAGCCGCAGATTGGCGATGACGATCATCACGCCGAGCAGCAGCACGATGGTGTCGAAATCGATCGCCTTGTAGGCCTCCTCCAGCGTCACGATTCCGGCCGCCACCATCAGGCTGGCACCGATCAGCGCCGCTCCGGCGCGGTCGAGCCGGAAGCCGGGCAGGCGGCCGGCGGCGATGACTGCGTAGGTGGCGAGGAAGATGAATATGGCGGCAACAGTGGCGAAGCTGTCCCAGATCACGCTGCCATCGCCCTTTGCTGCGCCGCAAATCTTCGAGGCGACGCCGGAGCGACGCCTAGGCCGGGCGCCATTATAGGGGACGCGACGAGCGAGGGAACCTGGCGCCGGACAGCGAGCCGCGCCGCGGCCGCCTCGGCGCGATCCGTCTCGGGCACGGCAAGCCAGAAGATCGGCGGCCGCTTGACATCGCGGTGGAATCGCTGGTCTGGCCGGAGAGCCTCGAACTGCCTCGCCTGGAACGAGTATCTACGACTTCCCGCTGCTCTCCAAGAACACCGCATCGCCCTGCCGGTGGCGCTCGGCAATTTCCTCTTGGCCGACGATTCGCCCCTGAGAGCGCCCCAGGACCATCAGCCTCATCTATGCTCTGCGGCCGCGGCGATCTACTATACGTTACATGTGTCGGCACTGACGGCCGGTGCCGTCAAGAATTGCGTGATTTCCTCAATTTATGCCCATTCGTGATGCCCTGCATTGCCGCCATTTTACGCAATTATCCGCGTTGCGCCAATAAATTGTGCAGTGCAATATTTTAGTTGAATCCTCACCCTTTGGGCCTATCTTTATTGCGTGTGCATCGCAACGATCAGGTTCGCTGATGGGCTAACTGGGGTAGGAAATGCCACCGTCATCGGAGTGTGATATGTGGACCTACACCACGGCAGAGAACGGGGCTTTCGCCGCCAACCGAGCCAGCATCGCCGCGCGTCTGGCGATGACGGTCGCGGCGGCACGGCGGCGCTTTGCCGCCTGGGGGGCGATGGCGCAAGGGCGTGCCGAGCTCTCCCGGATGAGCGATCGCGACCTGCAGGACATGGGGATTTCGCGCGCCACCGCGGTGGCCGAGGCGCGTAAGCCATTTTGGCGCGAGTAAGTGAGGGCAGAGGGGCATGAGAGAGCAGAAATTTCGCGGCAACGTCTTCGTGGCGAATTTGCCCAAGGGCTATACCGACGAGGAACTGGCCAAGATCTTCGACCCGTTCGGCATCGTCGTCGGCGCCTTTCTCGCGCGCGACTCGGTGACCGGCGCGCCGAAGCGCCATGGCCTCGTCAATATCGCGCCCGAGCGCGCCGCCGGTGAGGCAGTTGCCGCCCTCAACGGCATGGAGATCGGCGGTCGCCGTATCGAGGCCCGCCTCGCCGATCCCGAGATGGCGCTGACGATTCCCAGTCGTCTTGGCCAGCCGCGCTTCGATGCTGCGCCCAAGCGGATGACGCGTCCGGCGGCGCCGCCGACGCCGGCCAAGACGCCGCGCCCCTTCATCGTCGAGCGGGTCAGCCTGCCGCCGCGCCGCGCCTGACGGC
>DATAQP010000482.1:0-3012 GCA_036264595.1 Allostellaceae bacterium | reverse complement strand
GCACCTCGGCGGCGAGCTCGTCGGCCGTGATCGGCTTGCGCAGGACCTTGCCGATCGCCTCGTGGGTTGGCACGTCATAGGCGCTGATATACAGCACCTTGAGGTCTGTCAATCGCGATCGGGAGGCGGCCTGCGGGAGCGGCCGATCGGGCGCTCGACAAGGCTGCGAAGCCGCGGTCTTGCGACGTCCCGAAAAGCGAGCTTGACCCTTAAGGGCCGTAACGCGGGCTGTCGCGATGTGCAATCGTAGCAGCGGCGGCGAGGTTCGCATCGAATCGCGGCACAACGGCACGCGCCTGACCTTCAGCGATCAGGGTCTAAGAATCGCCGATGTGGCGCTCCGCCCTGACCGATGGCTACACGACCGGAAAGGGCCTGGGGCTTGGTTTGGGCGGAGCCAAGAGGCTGTCGAGCGAGTTCGGCATCGACAGCAAGGCGGGGGCGGGAACAAAGGTCACGGCCGCTCGTTGGAGGTGACATGATCTTGCGCGTCGCCGATTCGGGCGAGATAGCCGCGGCGCGCTGGGCGGCGAGCGACCTTGCCCGCAGGATCGGACTGGACGAGGAGCGATCGGGGCGCGCCGCCCTGCGGGTGACGGAGATGGCAACCAATCTTTTGAAACACGCCGGCGGCGGCGAGATCGTATCGAGCGTTTCGCCGACGGCGTCGGTGGCGGCCTCGAGATGCTATCCCTCGACCTCGACATGGCGGCGATGGACGGGTTCGAGTTTCTCGAGCATCTGCGTGCGGAGGCGAGCGCCGCACCGCTTCCCGCCATCGTCCTCACCACGATGAGCATCAGCGAGGCAAATCGCCGCCGGCTGAGCACGGCGACGCGCATCGTCGCGAAATCCGATATCACCGGCGATGTGCTGGTCGGCGCGATCCGCGCCGCCGTCGGCGATCGCGACGCGAGGCCGGAATGACCATCGCCGTGGAGCATATTCTCGTCGTCGACGACGACGAGGCGGGGCGCTACCTCAAGACGCATACGCTGCGGCGCCACGGCTATGCCGTCTCCGAGGCCGCCTCGGGCGGCGAGGCGCTGCGCATCGTCCGCGCGCAGCCGCCGCATCTCGTCCTGCTCGACGTCAAGCTTCCCGACATCAGCGGCGTCGAGGTTTGCCGCCAGATCAAGGCGATGCCGGTGAACATCGTCGTCCTGCAGACCTCGGCGGCGTTCGTCGGCGCAGGCGACCGGACCGCCGCGCTGCAGGGCGGCGCCGATTCCTATCTCATCGAGCCGATCGAGGCCGAGGAGCTCGCCGCAGTGGTGAGCGCCTTGCTGCGCATGCGCAACGCCGAATCGGAATTGCGCATGCTCAATCAGGCGCTCGAGCAGAAGGCCGCCGAGCGCACGCAGGAGCTCATCGAGACGAACCGGCGCCTCGCCGCCGAAAGCACCGAGCGCGCCAAGGTCGAGGAGGCGCTGCACCACGCGCAGAAGCTCGAGGCGATCGGCCAGCTGACCGGCGGCATCGCCCATGATTTCAATAACCTCCTGACCGTCGTCCTGGCCAATTTTGAGATGATCGAGCGCGGCCTCGAGCGGCCGCTGCCGATCCCGGCGGAACGCATCCTGAAATTGGCCGCCGGCGGCCGCCGCGCCGCGGAGGATTGCGAGCACCTGACCCGGCAGCTCCTGGCCTTCGCCCGGCGCGACGCCATGCGCCAGCTGATCGTCGACGTCAACGAGACGATCCGCCCCTTCGAGGCCTTCCTGCAGCGCTCGCTCGGCGAGACGATCGTGCTCGAGATAGCGCTCGCGCCGGACGCGTGGTCGTGCCGGCTCGACCCCAGCCATCTCGAGGCGAGTCTCCTCAACCTCACCGTCAATGCGCGCGACGCGATGCCGTCGGGCGGCACGCTGACCATCTCGACCGAAAATGTCGAGATCGCCGCCGACGGGCCGAAAGGGGCGCTCGTCTGTTTCCCCGATGTCGTCGCGCCCGGCGAATATCTGCAGCTCGCCGTCGCCGATACCGGCGGCGGCATGGATCCCGACGTGGTCGGCCGCGCCTTCGAGCCCTTCTTCACCACCAAGGATATCGGCAAGGGCAGCGGGCTGGGGCTCAGCCAGGTCTACGGCTTCGTCAAGCAGTCCGGCGGCTACATCGCGGTGGAGACGGCACGCGGCGTCGGCACCACCTTCACGCTGTTCCTTCCGCGCTCTCACGATGCCGTCGACGGCGCCGTGCTGCAGGACCCCGCGGGCACGGTGCCGCGCGGCAGCGAGACGATCCTGGTCGTCGAGGATAACGAGATGGTCCTCTACGCCGCGCTGGAGATCATCGGCGAGCTCGGCTATCGCGTGCTGCACGCGGCGGATGCCGAAGGCGCGCTCGCCATCCTCGCGCGCGGCGAGGGGATCGATCTGCTGTTCACCGACATCGTCATGCCGAACGGGATGAGCGGCATCGAGCTCGCCCGCGAGACGCGGCGCCAGCGTCCCGGCCTGCCCATCCTCCTCGCCTCCGGCTACGCGGCGCACGAGATGGCCGAGAGCGGCTTCTCCGGCGAGTTTCCCGCCATTGCCAAGCCCTACCGGCGCCCCGAGCTCGCCGCCAAGCTGCGCCAGGCGCTCGACCAATAGCGCGCCGCCGCCTCATCCGCGAATGATTAGCGTCTTCGCCTTCGGCACGCTCAAACGAGGCTTCCCGCTGCATGACGAGGGGCTGAGCGACGCGACCTATCTCGGCGCCTATCGCACGGTCGAGCGCCCCCGGAGCGCCCCTCGGGTCGCCCTGCCCCGATAAAGCCATTCTTTTTCACCGCATCGACACAGCCTCGCCCGATCTTCGCCACGCTTGCCCGCTCAGATGGGAAGCATCGAACTAAAGAGGACCCAGCAATTCGACAGCAGATTGCCAGCATTTTGAGATACCGTGCCGTCGATAACTCGCCAAATACCGGTCTTGATGTCTTGGGCAAGATGCGCTGGGGAACCCACATCTGCGCATTTTATGAAACCAAGCAAGACTTGCTCGACATCACCATCCCGTATTTCGCAG
>DATAQP010000467.1:0-10155 GCA_036264595.1 Allostellaceae bacterium | reverse complement strand
CGAGATCCTTGTAGGCGGCGAGGACGGCGACGAGGGCGCCGAAGGAGAGATCGCCGTGGATCACCAGATAGCCGCCGATCGTGTAGAAGAAGAAGGGCGTAAGCTGGGCAATGAAGTTGTTGAGGAACTTGACGAAGAACTTGCGCCGGTAGATCTCGAAGCGGATGTCGTAGATGGTGCCGAGGAAGCTGGCGAAATTGGCGAGCTGCAGGCGCACCGCATCGTTGGCATAGATCTCGACGATGCCGGCCGCCGAATCGCCCACCCGGTCGGCGACCTGGCGCACCGTGCGCACGCGTTCCTTGCCGAGCAGATTGACCTTGCGCTGCAACTTGGGGATGAAATAGCCCTGCACCGGATAGAGCGCGACGGCAGCGGTACCGAGCACCGGATCCTGCATGAACATGAAGGCGATGATGGTGAGCAGCGTGCCGCCCTGGAAGGCGGGCAGCACGAAGGCGTCGCCGATGAAGCCGCCGAGCGGCTCGACCTCGGCGGTGATCATCGGTATCAGCTCGGAGGCCGAGACCCGCTTGTAATGGCCGATCGGGAAACGCAGCAGCCGGTGGTAGAGCTGATAGCGCAGGCGCCGCAGCATGCGCTCGCCGAGCTGTCCCTTATACACGTTAATGTAGTATTTGAATCCGCCGTTGATGAAGACGAGCGCAAGAAAGATGCCGCACAGGGTCAAGAGATAAGGGATCTGGTCGAGCTGCCAGATGCCGTAGAGATCCTGGGGAAATTTCTTGCCGCCGATGGCGCGGTTGACGATGGTCTTCGGGAGGTCGAGCGAGTAGTAGAGAAAGGGGAAGGAAACCAAGGTGAAGACGAGCAGCGCCACCTGCTTCCACAGGCTGTGGCGGATGATAAAACCATAGATCGTCGGCTCCAGCCCGGAGCCCGACGGCCGCTTTTCGGGGCCGGCGGCGCTCGCGCCGCTGGTGCCCGAGCCGACCGTCTCTGCGGTGCGCGTCCAGCGCAGCTTCAGCGTATCCGACATGCTCTTCATGAAAAGATAATTTTATCTCCCCTGTCTGTTGTGCAATAGTCGGGCGCAATTAAGCAAGGGGGCGCAGCGGAATCCGTGCGGATCGACGATCGTCGCCGCCAGAGGCGGATCCTCATTTACAGCCACGACAGCTTTGGGCTCGGTCATCTGCGCCGCTGTCGGACGATTGCCCACTCGCTGGTCGAGACCGACAAGGATCTTTCGGTCCTCATCCTGTCCGGCTCGCCGATCATCGGCAGCTTCGACTTCCGCGCCCGCGTCGATTTCATCCGCGTCCCCGGCGTCATCAAGCTCAGGAACGGCGAGTATACCTCGCTCAACCTGCATCTGCACATCGAGGAGACGCTGCGCCTGCGCTCGTCGATCATCACCCATACCGCCGAGATCTTCAAACCCGACCTGCTGATCGTCTACAAGGAGCCGCTCGGTCTGCGCGGCGAGGTGCTGGAGACGCTCGAGCTGATGCGCGAGCGCGGCGTCCCCGCGGTGCTCGGCCTGCGCGACGTGATGGACGAGCCGGCCCAGCTCGAGCCCGAATGGACGCGCAAGAACGTCGTCCCGGCGCTGCAGCGCTATTACAGCGAGATGTGGGTCTACGGCCTGCCGCAGATCTGCGATCCGCTCGCCGGCATCGCGCTGCCGCCCGGCGTGCGCAAGCAGATGAACTATACCGGCTATCTCAGGCGCACCGCGCCGGCGCACAACGCGATCGACCCGGCGATCGGCTTCGCCGACGGGCCGTTCATCCTGGTGACGCCGGGCGGCGGCGGCGACGGCGAGGATCTCGTCGATTGGGTGCTCTCGGCCTATGAGACCGACCCGCGCCTGCCCTATCCCGCTTTGCTCGTCTTCGGCCCCTTCATGCAGCCCGAGCAGCAGGCCGGCTTCCAGCTTCGTGTCGCCCGGCTGTCGCGCGTCAAGGCGATCACCTTCGACGCCCGCATCGAGACGCTGATGCAGCGCGCCGTCGGCGTCGTCGCCATGGGCGGCTACAACACGTTCTGCGAGATTCTCTCCTTCGACAAGCGCGCCCTCATCGTGCCGCGCACCACGCCGCGGCTCGAGCAGTATATCCGCGCCTCGCGCGCCGCCGAGCTCGGCCTGGTCACGATGCTGGTCGATGACGGCAGGCGCGATGCCCGCGCGATGGCGACGGCGTTGCGCCACCTGTCGCAGCAGCAAACGCCGTCGCAGACCGTCATCCCCGGCCTGCTCGAGGGTCTCGACAGCGTCAACCGGCTGACCGCGAAGTGGCTCGACCGCGAGGACGCGCAGCCCGGCCTCGCCGCCCTGCGGCACTAGGAATCTCGACGCAACCCTTGCCCGGTCGTCCGATCGCCTTCATCCTCAAGGGCTATCCGCGGCTGTCCGAGAGCTTCATCGCGCAGGAAATCCGCGCCCTCGAGGCGTGCGGCGTCGATCTGCGCATCGTCTCGCTGCGCCGGCCGACCGACGGCGCACGCCACCCCGTGCATCGCGAAATCCGCGCCCCCGTCCTCTATTTGCCCGAATATCTCTACCGGGAGCCCGGCCGCGTCTGGCACGGCTGGCGCTTCGCCCGAAGGCTGCCGGGCTATGCGGCGGCGCGGCGGATCTGGTTCGGCGATCTCCGGCGCGATCCGACGCCGAACCGGGTGCGCCGCTTCGGCCAGGCGCTGGTGCTGGCACGCGAGCTACCGGCGGAGATCGGCCACCTCCACGCGCATTTTCTCCACACCCCGGCCTCGGTCACGCGCTACGCCGCGACGATGCGCGGCCTGCCGTGGACGGTCTCGGCTCATGCCAAGGACATCTGGACGATCCCCGACTGGGAGAAGCGCGAGAAGCTCGCGGCGTGCCACTGGCTGGTGACCTGCACGGCGAGCGGTCACGCCCATCTCGCCGCCCTCGCCCCGCCCGGCCGCGTCCACCTCGCCTATCACGGGCTCGATTTCACCCGCTTCCCGCCCGCCTTGCCCGTGCCGGCGGCGCACCCCGCGCTGGAGCGCGACGGTGGCGATGCGGCGCGGCCGGTGCGCATCCTCTCGGTCGGCCGCGCCGTCGCCAAGAAGGGCTTCGACGACCTCCTCGCCGCCCTCGCCCTGCTGCCGCCCGATCTGCATTGGCGCTTCGTCCATATCGGCGGCGGCGCGCTGCGCGATGCGCTGCGCCGGCAGGCGGAGCAACTCGGCCTCGCCGGGCGCATCGAATGGCGCGGCGCCCAGCCGCAGGAGCGCGTGCTCGACGCCTATCGCGAGGCCGACATCTTCGTCCTCGCCAGCCGGGTCGCTGCCGACGGTGACCGCGACGGGCTGCCCAACGTGCTGATGGAGGCGCAGAGCCAGGGCGTCGCCTGCCTGGCAACGGCGACGCCGGGCATTCGCGAGCTGATCGTCGATGGCATCACCGGCATGCTGGTGGCGCCGGACGCGCCGGACTCCTTCACCACCGCGCTGACGCGGCTGATCCGCGACCCCAAGCTGCGCGCCGCGCTCGGCGCCGCCGGCGAGAAGCGCGTCCGCCAGGATTTCGCAATGGCGCCCGGCATCGCCCGCCTCGCCGCGCTCTTCGCCGCGGCGTGAGACGCCATGCGCATCGCCTTCTACGCCCCGCTCAAGCCGCCCGATCATCCCGTCGCCTCGGGCGACCGGACGATGGCGCGGCTGCTCATCGCGGCGCTGCGCCGTGCCGGACATGAGGTCGATGTCGCCGCCACGCTGCGCAGCCGCGACGGCGCCGGCGACTCCGCATGTCAACAACGCGTACGCGATATCGGGCAGCGCCTCGCCGCGCGCTATCTGCGCGGCTGCGCCGCCCATCCCGAACGCCGGCCCGATCTCTGGTTCACCTATCACCTCTACTACAAGGCGCCCGACTGGCTGGGGCCGCGTGTCGCCGATGCGCTCGCCATCCCCTATGTCGTCGCCGAGGCGTCGCTCGCCGGCAAGCGCAGTGTCGGACCCTGGGCGATCGGCCATGCCGCGACGCTGGCGGCGCTGCGCCGCGCCGATGCGGTGATCGGCCTCAACAGCGCCGATCGCGATTCGGTGCTGCCGGAACTGGCGGCGCCGGCGATCTGGCACGATCTGCCGCCCTTCCTCGATGCCGCCCCCTTCGCTGCTGCAGCCGCCGACCGCGAGGCGCAGCGCGAGACGCTGGCGGCACACCATGGCATCGACCGCGCGGTACCCTGGCTGGTCGCCGCCGCGATGATGCGCGAGGGCGACAAGCTCGCCTCTTACCGGCTGCTCGCCGCCGCGCTCCGCCGCAACCTCGCCATGGCCTGGCACTTGCTGGTCATCGGCGACGGCACGGCGCGCGATGCGGTCGAGGCGGAATTCGCGCCCTGCGCCGGCCGCGTCGCCTGGCTCGGAAGGCGCGAGGGACCGGCGCTGGCGGCGGCGCTGGCGGCGAGCGACCTGATGGTTTGGCCGGCGATCAACGAGGCCTATGGCATGGCCCTGCTCGAAGGCCAGGCCGCCGGCCTGCCGGTCCTCGCCGGGGCGAGCGGCGGGGTCGCCGGCGTCGTCGCCGACGGCATTACCGGAACCCTGGTGCCGCCCGGCGACGTCGCCGCCTTCGCCGCTGCGCTCGCCGCGCTGCTGGCCCAGCCGGAGCGGCTTCGGGCCCTCGCCGCCGCAACCGCCCAAATACGCGCCGAGCATGACATCGCGGCGGCGGCGCGCCGGCTCGACGCGATTCTGCGCGACGTGGCGGGAGGGCGAAGAGGATGACGCTGCTCGCCGTCCTGCGCCATGGCCCGACGGAGTGGAGCACGGCGCGGCGCCTGCAAGGACGGACCGACATTCCGCTCAGCCCGGCCGGGCGCGCAACGGTGGCGTCGTGGCGACTGCCGCCCGCGCTGGCCGGCTGCGCCTGGCTGACCAGCCCGCTCCGCCGCGCCGGCGAGACGGCGGAAATTCTCGGCCTCGCGGCGGCGCGGCGCGAGGCGCGGCTGATCGAGATGGCATGGGGAGACTGGGAAGGCCTGACCCTCGCCGAGCTCGCCGTCCATCCCGGCGCGGCGCTTGCGGAGCGGGCAGCCGCCGGGCTCGATCTCCAGCCGCCCGGCGGCGAGAGCCCGCGCCAGGTGCAGGCACGGCTGCGTCCGCTGCTCGCCGAGATCGCCCGCGCCGGCGATGCGGTCGGCGCCGTCACCCATAAAGGCGTGATCCGCGCCCTCTTCGCTCTGGCGAGCGGCTGGGACATGCTGGGCAAGGCGCCTGCGCGACTCGACTGGCAATCGGCGCATCTCTTCCGCCTCGACGCCGCCGGCCATCCGACGGTCGAGCGGCTCAATGTGAGCCTGGCGGCGCCATGACCGCCCGCCGCGTGCTCTTCCACGTCCAGCATCTGCTCGGCATCGGCCATTGGCGCCGCGCCGCAACGCTCGCCGAAGCAATGCAGCGCGCGGGGCCGGCGGTGACGGTGCTCGCCGGCGGTAGCCCGGAAAACCATGGCGCCGCCGGCTTCGACATTGTCCAATTGCCACCGGCGCGCGCCGCCGATGCCAGCTTCAAGACGATACTCGACGAGCAAGGTCGCCCGATCGACGACGCCTTCCGGGCGCGGCGGCGCGCCCTCGTCCTGGCCGCCTTCGCGCGCATCCGCCCGCATGTCGTGCTGGTCGAGAGCTTCCCCTTCGGCCGGCGCGCCTTTCGCTTCGAGCTCGTGCCGCTGATCGCGGCGGCGCGCCAGGCAGTGCCGCGCCCGCACATTCTCGCCTCGCTGCGCGACGTGCTAGTCACGCGCGACAATCCGGCGCGCGCCGCCGAGATCGTCGCCACCGTGCGGCGCGACTTCGACGCCGTGCTCGTCCACGGCGATGCCGCGCTGATCGATCTCGCGGCGAGCTTTCCGGCGGCAACAGAGATCGCCGACCGGCTGCGCTATACCGGCTATGTCACGGCACCGCCGGGAAGCGACGACGGCGTTGCCGGCACCGGCGAGGTTATCGTCTCGGCCGGCGGCGGCGCGGTCGGGCTGACCCTGCTGCGCGCCGCGCTGGCGGCGCGACCGCTCTCGCCGCTGGCGAGCGCGCCCTGGCGGCTGATCGCCGGGCCGCATCTGCCGGCGGCGGACTACGCCGCCCTCGCCGCCGCCCTGCCGGACGGCGTCACGCTCGAGCGTTTCCGCGACGATTTCCCCGCGCTGTTGCGGCGCTGCATCCTGTCGATCAGCCAGGCCGGCTACAACACGACGCTCGACATCATCCGCACGCACGCGCGCGCCATCGTCGTGCCCTTCGCCGCCGCCGGCGAGACCGAGCAGGCGATGCGCAGCGCGCTGCTCGCCGAGCGCGGCGTGCTGCACGTCCTGCCCGAGGCCGCGCTCGACGGCACCCGCCTCGCCAATGCCATTGCCGGCGCGCTGGCAGCGCCGCCGCCTGACGCCGATTTCGCCATTCGCCTCGACGGCGCGGCGGCGACCGCTGCCCTCGTTGCCGGGTTGCCTATACTTCGGTAGAAAAGGGCAAGAGCCAGGGGTCGAAATCCAGCGCGGCGAACGTTAACCGATTGGCAGGCGCAGGGTAACACTGCCTTAATATCGTTATGATGGATCAGGGGAAGAGATCGGGCGGAATTGGCGACAAGGCATTGGTCAGACCTCGAAGGCGAACTCGATCTTTGGCGCGCCGCCGGGCGGCGCGCGACGTTGTGGTGGCGCGACGACGATGCCGTGCGCCCGACCCCGGCGCTCGACCGCTTGCTCGCCCTCGCCGCCGGCCTGCCGCTCGCCCTCGCCGTGATCCCGGACCAGGCGACCGGTGCCCTGGCGGAACGCGTGGCCAATCACCCCGAATTGCACGTGCTGCAGCATGGCTGGCGCCACGCCAACCATGCGCCGCCGGACGAGAAGAGGGCCGAGCTCGGCCCGCACCGGCCGGCCCTCGCCATGCTCGACGAGCTCGCCGCCGGGCGGCAACGCCTCGCCTTGCTGTTCGGGTCGCGCGCACGCGCCGTGCTGACGCCGCCGTGGAACCGCATGAGCGAAGCGCTGGTGCCGCTGCTGCGCGGTGCCGGCTTTGGCGGCCTGTCGATGGCCGGGGCGCGTCGCGCGGCCGAGCCGAGCCCGGGCCTGCGGCAGGTCAACACCCATGCCGATCTGGTCGCCTGGCGGAGCGGGAACTTCCTCGGCACGGCGCCGGCGCTCGGCCTCATCACCGCGCATCTCGCGGCGCGCCGGACGGGAACGGCCGATGCCGACGAGCCGACCGGCCTGCTGACCCACCATCTGGTGATGGACGATGCCGGCGCCGCCTTCATCGCCCAGCTCGTCGATGTCACAAGGCGCCACAAGGCAGCGCGCTGGCTCGACGCCGCCGAGGCCTTTGCCGCATGAGCCGTCACCGCTATCCGACCGCCGCGCTGGCGGGCGACTATGCGCGCGCCGGCGCCGGGTTGGCGCTCACCGTGGCGCCGCTCGTCCTGCTCCAGCTCAATGCCGTCGTCGCCGCCATCTTCGCCGCGCTGGCCGCCCTCTTCGCCGTTTTCGCCGGGCGCACCCTGCTGCGCCAGCGCGCCGTCATCGAGATGAACGAGACGGCGATCGAGAGCAGCGGCCCGTTCGCCGTTCGGCTGGCGTGGGATGCGCTCGACGAGCTCAAGCTCGGCTATTACGCGACGCGGCGCGACGGCGGCGGCGGCTGGATGCAACTCGCCCTGCGTGCCGGGGGAAGGCGCCTGCTTCTCGACAGTCGGATCGAGGGCTTCGCTGCGATCGCGACGCGCGCCGCCGCGGCGGCGCGACGGCGCGAGCTGACGCTCAATACGGCAACTGCCAACAATCTGGCGTCGCTCGGCATTGCCGCCGCGCCGGCGGAGGGATGATGAGCGAGAAGCCGTCCGAGCGCCGTGCCCCGGCCGCAAGCAGCACCGATCTCCTGAGGGTCGAGGATCTGCACGTCCATTTCGATACGCCGGCCGGCGTCGTCAAAGCCGTCAAGGGCGCCAATTTCCGCATTCGCCCGGCCTCGACCGTCGCCATCGTCGGCGAGTCCGGCTCGGGCAAATCGGTGATCAGCCAGACGATCATGGGCATCCTGCCGCGGGTCGGTCACGTCGCCCAGGGCCGCATCCTGTTCAACGATCCGCGCCGGCCCGGCATCACCACCGACATCGCCGCCCTGCCGGCAGATGGCGACGCGATGCGGGCGATCCGCGGCGGCCGCATCTCGATCATCTTCCAGGAGCCGATGACCTCGCTGTCGCCGCTCCACACCGTCGGCAACCAGATCACCGAGGCGCTCAAGCTGCATCGCGACGTCGGCCAGGAGGAGGCCCGCGAGCTCACCGCCGAGATGCTGCGCCTCGTCGGCTTCCCCAACCCGGCGAAGGCGCTGCGCACCTATCCGTTCGAGCTCTCGGGCGGCCTGCGCCAGCGTGCGATGATCGCCATGGCGCTGGTCTGCAAGCCGGCGCTGCTCATCGCCGACGAGCCGACCACGGCGCTCGACGTCACCATCCAGGCGCAGATCCTCAAGCTGATCCATGATCTGCAGCGCGAGTTCAGCATGGCGGTGCTGCTCATCACACACGATCTCGGCGTCGTCGCCAACGTCGCCGAGGAGATCGTCGTGATGTACCAGGGCAGCATCGTCGAGAGCGGCACGCTCGAGGATCTCTTCCGCGATCCGCGGCATCCCTATCTGCGCGCCCTGCTGCGCGCCGTGCCGCGCTTCGACATGCCGCCGGGCGAGCGTCTCGTGCCGATCCGCGAGATCAAGCAGGGCGAGGCCAGCCACCTGATGGCGGCCAAGGCCGAGTGGCCGGAAGGCGCCGGCTCGACGCTGCTCGCCTTCGAGAAGGTCAGCAAGGTCTATACGATCCGCAAATCCGGCATGTTCGGCGGCGCCGCCGGCGCCTTCACCGCTGTCGACAATGTCAGCCTGACGATCGAGCGCGGCGAATGCCTCGGCCTGGTCGGCGAGAGCGGCTGCGGCAAGACGACCTTGAGCAAGGTGCTGCTGCGCGCCATCTCGCCGAGCTCGGGCAGCATCACCTTCAACGATCACGGTACCGAGGTCGACGTGCTGGCGCTCGAGGGCGACGCGCTGAAATCCTTTCGCCGCAAGGTGCAATTCATCTTCCAGGACCCGTTCGGCTCGCTCAATCCGCGCATGACGGTGTTCGACATCGTCAGCGAGCCGCTGGTCATTCACGGCATCGGCACCAGCCAGTCGCGGCGCGAGATGGTGCGCGAGCTGATGAACCTGGTCGGGCTCGATGTGCGCCACCTGAAGCGCTATCCGCACAGCTTCTCGGGCGGCCAGCGCCAGCGCATCGGCATCGCGCGCGCCCTCGCCCTCAGGCCCGACCTCATCATCTGCGACGAGCCGGTCTCGGCGCTCGACGCCTCAATCCAGGCGCAGATCCTCAACCTGCTGATCGATCTGAAGGAGCAGCTCGGCCTGACCTATCTCTTCATCTCTCATAATCTCGCCGTCATCGACTACATCGCCGACCGCATCGCCGTGATGTGCGCCGGCCGCATCGTCGAGCTGGCCCCGCGCCGCATCCTGTCGAGCAACCCCGTGCATCCCTATACGCAGACGCTCTACAACGCCGTGCCGGCGCCCGATCTCGACCATCGGCTCGATTTCGCCCAGTTGCTCGAGGACAAATCCTCGCGGCCCGATGCCTGGCTGCCGCCCTTCCGCCGCGACGCCGAGCATCGCCCCGACCTCATCCCGCTCGGCGACGGCCATTTCGTCCAGGCCACCCGCCTCCCCTCCGCCAGCGAGGCCGCGCAATGAAGCACATCGCGATCGCCGTTCTGCTCTTCCTCGCCACCATGCCGGCGGGCGCCGAGACGCCGCCGCTGGTCGAGACGCCGGACCTCGCCGGCGCCGTCGCGGGCGGCAAGCTGCCCGCGGTCGAGCAGCGCGTACCGGGCGAGCCGGCGATCAGCGACAAGCCGGCGGGGCGACCGGGCGGCGAGCTGCACATGCTGATGTCCGGCGCCAAGGACACCCGTCTCATGGTGGTCTATGGCTACGCGCGGCTGGTCGGCTATACGCCCGAGCTCACCTTCGCGCCCGACATCGCCAAATCGGTCGACATCGAGGGCGATCGCAGCTTCACCTTTCATCTGCGCGCCTGTCATAAATGGTCGGATGGCGAGCCGTTCACGGCGGAGGATTTCCGCTACTGGTACGAGGACGTCGC
>DATAQP010000122.1:0-7932 GCA_036264595.1 Allostellaceae bacterium | reverse complement strand
GTTTTCTTGCAACCAGGCGAGCCGACCCTTGTCACAATACGGCGAACTTGATGACGAAGAGCACGGCAAGGATGACGATCCCCGGCCGTGTCTCGCCGAAGCGGCCGGCGAGCAGCTTGATCGCGGCATAGGTGATGAAGCCGAAGGCGATGCCGTTGGCGATCGAGAAGGTCAGCGGCATGGTGATCGCGGTCACCACCGCCGGGGCGTATTCGGTGATGTCTTCCCAAGCCACCTCGACGAGGCCGCGCGTCATCATGCAGGCGACGAAGAGCAGGTCAGGGGCGGTGGCGTAGGCCGGAACGGTGCCGGCGAGCGGCGACAGGAAGAGGGCCGCGAGGAAGAGGATGGCAACGACGACCCCGACCAGCCCGGTGCGGCCGCCCGCCTTCACCCCGGCGGCGCTCTCGATATAGCTCGTCACCGTCGAGGTGCCGAGGATGGCGCCCGCCATTGTCGCCGTCGAATCGGCGATGAAGGCGCGGCCGAGCCGCGGGATATGGCCGTCCGGCGCGATCAGCCCGGCGCGATGGGCGACGCCGACCAGCGTCCCGGTATTGTCGAAGAGATCGACGAAGAGGAAGGCGAAGATGATGGCGACGAGCCCGAGGCTGAGCGCGCCGCCGACATCCATCTTGAGGAAGGTCGGCGCCAGGCTTGGCGGCAGCGAGACCACGCCGCCGAAATGTGAGACGCCGGTGGCGATGCCGACCGCGGTGGTCGCCAGTATGGCGATGATGATGGCGCCGGGCACGCGCCGCGCGTCGAGCGCCACCATGACGAGGAAGCCGGCGATGGCGAGCAGGGTGGGCGCCGCCTTGAGGTCGCCGAGCGTGACGAAAGTGGCCGGGCTGGCGACGACGATGCCGGCATTCTTGAGCGCGATGATGCCGAGGAAGAGGCCGATGCCAGCCGAGATCGCCATGCGCTGCGAGGTCGGAATCGCCTCGACGATGAGCTCGCGGACATGCGTCACGCTGAGGATCAGGAAGAGCACGCCCGAGATGAAGACGGCGCCGAGCGCGGCCTGCCAGGAGTAATGCATGCCGAGCACGACGCCATAGGTGAAATAGGCGTTGAGCCCCATGCCGGGCGCCAAAGCGAGCGGGTAATTGGCATAGAGCGCCATGACCAGCGTGCCGATCGCCGAGGCGACGCAGGTGGCGACGAAGACGGCGCCGCGATCCATACCGGCATCGCCGAGAATCGCCGGGTTGACGAACATGATATAGGCCATGGTGAGGAAGGTGGTGACTCCGGCGACGATCTCCGTCCGCACGGTGGTGCCGTTCTCGCGCAGCTTGAAATAGGTCTCGAGCATCGATCCCCCCGGTGATGCAAAATTAACCCTTGGCCCTCACAGTAAGGAGGCCCCCCCACGCCATCCTGGCGTGCTTCGTCGCGAACCGCCAGAGGTTCACATGGCTCGATATCGCTTTTTCGCGGTGGCGCTCGCCCCCTTCCTCGTGGCGGTACCGGCAATCGCCCAGCAGGGGCCCATCATCGTCTCGTCCTCGGCCTGCGATTCGATCGCCCATATCAACGACGCGCCGGGCGTTGCCTATACGCCGGGCGTCGATGCCGACGGCAATGCCGTGGCCCCCGCCGACCTGCCGGGCGGCGGCACCGCGCTCAACCAGGCGATCGCCAGCGCACCGGTCAAGATCACGGTCGATTTGCAGAAGCGCTTCGGCATCCCCGCCAACGCCACACTGTTCCAGGGCGAATCGCAGATCGGCTACGTCACTATTCAGGACGGCAAGGCCTATCTCGATGGCCAGCCGCTGAACGTGGCCGAACAGGGGCTGCTGGCCACCGCCTGCCGCGAGCGCGAGCGCTAGCAACCTTCCTGAGATCCGCCTGGCGTCATTCGACGCGTGCGTAACGCAGGCGGCGAGCCAGCCAGCAGCCGATTTCGACGCCCTCGACCCGGCCCGCCTGGTCTCGCCGGAAGGCCAGCGTCCAGTCGCCGGGTGGTGTGTGATCCAGCGCGCGGGGGCAGGGCAGCGCCCAGACATCCGGCCCGACCGGGTCGAGCAATTCCATGCGCCCTTGCCCCAGGAAGCCCGAGAAGGCGCCGTAGAGCACGCCTCCGGTATCGGCCACGGTAAGCTCTGCATCCAGCTCGTCGCAGCGATAGCGGCCGGCGACATCGATGGCGGGCGCGCCGTCGCAGGGACGCAGGCACGAGCTTTGGTTCTCGTGCGGGCGATCCATCCGCAATCCGGCATCGCTGAACCACAGCCATGTACCGGAGCCGGCGCTCGCCGAGCCGTCGCCCTTGAGGTCGAGCAGCTCCGCGGTATGGCCGTAACGCAGCCGGATCTGTCCGGCCGATGCCGCGTCGATGCGCACCGCAAGTCCGGTCTCGGGCTCGACATAGGCGCCCAACCATTTCGGCGCCGGGATGCTGCCATCGGGCTTCGGCCGCTCCTCGCCCAGCACCGCGGCAAGGAGATCGAGCGCGGCACTCCGCGCATCGGACAGGTGATTGAACATGACGACGACGGAGACGCGCTCGGACGGCACGTAGAGGCGATGGGCGCGCCAGCCACGCAACGCGCCGCCATGGAAGCTGACCGCGCGGCCGAGTTCGGTCGCGCGGGAAAGGCCGAAGCCGTAGCCGGCCGGGGCGCCATCGGCGAAGGTGACCGGCGCGGACAGCCGTCGATAGAGCGAGGTCGGATCGTCGCGAGTCGCGTCGATATGGCGCTCCCACGCGATCATGTCGTCGAGGCAGGCGCCGAGCCCGGCGTCGCCGGTCCACAGGATGCGGTTCTCGGCGGCGCGGAAACCGCTGGCCTGCGTGCCCTCGTAGCCTTCCGTTCCGTCCGGCATGGCACGGGTATCGGCGGCGAGGAGCGCGCTCGCCATCCCGGCTCGCTCGAAGATGCGGGTACGGAGGAGCTCCGCCAAGCTCCGGCCGGTGCGCTCCTGCATTATGTCCGACAGGATGCGGAAATTCTGGTTGACGTAGGAGTAGCGGGTACCCGGCGCGAAGTGCAGCGTCCTTGTGGCGGCAATCATTCGGGCGGCTTCGACCTCGCCGAACGGCGCCTCGGCCGGCGCACCGTGCAGCATCGCCACCGCCCAATAGTCGCGCAGGCCGGATTGGTTGTGGCATAGGTGGAGCGCGCCTGGCGCCGCCTGCTCCAACAGCGGGAGGCGGGCACGCACCTCGTCATCCAGCACCGATGGGTCGGGGAAGGCGTCCAGCACCAGGCCACAGGTGAATTGCTTGGTGATGGAGCACAGGCGAAAGAGCGATCGCGGCGTGAAGGCGAGGCGCCGCTCGGCATTGGCCCAGCCCCAGGCGTGGCGAACCAGCACCTCCCCGTCGCGCAAGACGGCAACCGCGCCGCCCGGTCCGGAATAGACGCGCGGCAGAGCATCGATGGCGCGGTCGAGGCCGGCCGAACGTGAGGTCATCATGACCGTCACTCTGGCGCCCCGGCTTGCAAAGGGCAACGACAACCAGGCGAGTTGCGACCCCGGTCAGACAACCCGGTCCATGGACTTCCCCCCGCGCTTTGCCTAAATTCCGCCGCGCCGGTGGTTTAGTCATGTTCGCCGGCCTAGCCGAGATCGCGAGGATTCATGCGTCTGTCCGCCTATTTCCTGCCGCTCCTCAAGTAGAATCCGAGCGAAGCGCAGATCGTCTCGCACCGGCTGATGCTGCGTGCCGGCATGATCCGGCAGTCGAGCGCCGGCATCTATTCCTGGCTGCCGCTCGGCTTCCGCGTCTTGCAGAAGGTCGAGCAGATCGTCAGCGAGGAGCAGGACCGCTCGGGGGCGCTCGAGGTGCTGATGCCGACGATCCAGCCCGCCGATCTCTGGCGCGAGAGCGGGCGCTACGACGATTACGGCAAGGAGATGCTGCGCATCCGCGACCGCCACGAGCGCGACATGCTCTACGGACCCACCAACGAGGAGCAGATCACCGAGATCTTCCGCGACGCGGTGAAGAGCTATCGCGACCTGCCGCGCAACCTCTATCACATCCAGTGGAAGTTCCGCGACGAGGTGCGCCCGCGCTTCGGCGTCATGCGTGGCCGCGAGTTCCTCATGAAGGACGCCTATTCCTTCGATCTCGACGCGGCGGGCGCCAAGCGCTCCTACAACAAGATGTTCGTCGCCTACCTGCGGACCTACGCGCGGATGGGGCTGAAGGCGATCCCGATGCGCGCCGAGACCGGCCCGATCGGCGGCGATCTCAGCCACGAGTTCATCATCCTCGCCGAGACCGGCGAGAGCGCCGTCTATTGCGACAAGGCGTGGCTCGAGACCGACATCCTCGCCGAGGACGTCGACTACGCCGCCGATCTCGAGCCCGATTTCCAGCGCTGGACCAGCCTCTACGCGGCGACCGACGACATGCACGACCCGGCGAAATGCCCGCTGCCGGCGGATCAGCTCGTCACCGCGCGCGGCATCGAGGTCGGCCATATCTTCTATTTCGGCACCAAATACTCGAAGCCGATGAACGCCGTCGTCACCGCGCCGAGCGGCGAGACCGTGCCCGTCGAGATGGGCTCCTACGGCATCGGCGTCTCGCGCCTGGTCGGCGCCATCATCGAGGCGAGCCACGACGAGCGCGGCATCATCTGGCCGGACTCGGTGGCGCCCTTCCGCGTCGGCCTCATCAATCTGCGCGTCGCCGACGCCAAATGCGTCGCCGCTTGCGACGCGCTCTACGGCCAGCTGCGCGAGGCCGGGCTCGACACGCTCTATGATGACCGCGACGAATCCGCCGGTACGAAATTCGCCGCGATGGATCTCATCGGCCTGCCCTGGCAGCTCGTCCTCGGCCCGCGCGGCCTCGCCGCCGGCACGGTCGAGCTGAAGAACCGGGCGACCGGCGCCAAGGAGGAGCTCTCCGTCGAGGCGGCGATCAACAAGCTCACGGCCTCGTGGTGAGAGGATTCGCCGGGAGCCGGCCCGCATGATCTTCGACACGTTCGAGCGCATGGTGGCGTTCCGCTATCTGCGCGCCCGCCGGCAGGAAGGCTTCATCTCGGTGATCGCCGTCTTCTCGCTGCTCGGCATCGCGCTCGGCGTCGCCACCTTGATCATCGTCATGTCTGTCATGAACGGCTTTCGCGCCGAGCTGCTTGGGCGCATTCTCGGCCTCAACGGCCATCTCGCCATCGTCGGCACGCATGGCGAGCCGCTCACCGAGTTCGATAAGCTCATCGAGCGGGTGAAGGCGGTCCCAGGCGTCGTCGCCGTGGTGCCGCAGATCGAGGGCGGCGTCATGGCGACCAACGAGCAGCGCAGCTCCGGGGCGCTGGTGCGCGGCATCCGGCCGGAGGATCTCAAGAAGCTGCCGAGCGTCGCCGAGCATACCAGCCCCGGCGGGCTCGCCGATTTCAAGGAGGACGAGGTGCTGCTCGGCGTGCGCCTCGCCCAGCGCCTCGGCATCCAGCCGGGCGGCGAGGTGACGCTGATCTCGCCGCAGGGCACTGCCACCGCCTTCGGCACGGTCCCTCGGGTCAGGGCCTATCGCGTCGCCGGCACCTTCGATATCGGCATGTCGGAATACGACAGCGGCATCATCTTCATGCCGATGGAGGCGGCGCAGATCTACTTCAAGCTGCCGGATGCGGTGTCGACGCTCGAGATCTTCGTCGCCGACCCCGACAACACCTACCCGACCCGGCTCGCCCTCAGCCAGCTCATCGGCCCGGGCGCCTCGACGATCGACTGGCAGCAGCGCAACTCGGCCTTCTTCACGGCGATCCTGGTCGAGCGCAACGTCATGTTCCTCATCCTGACGCTGATCATAGTCGTCGCCGCCTTCAACATCATCTCGAGCATGATCATGATGGTGAAGGACAAGGGGCGCGACATCGCCATCCTTCGCACGATGGGCGCGACGCAGGGCATGATCCTCAGGATCTTCATGCTGTCGGGCGCCAGCATCGGCATCATCGGCACCTTCGCCGGCTTCGCCCTCGGCCTCGGCTTCGCCGCCAATATCGAGACGATCCGGCAGTTCGTGCAGCGCCTCGCCGGCGTCAACGTCTTCGACCCGACCGTCTACTTCCTCTCGCAGCTCCCCGCCAAGGTCGATCCCGTTGAGGTCGCCATCGTCGTCTGCATGGGGCTCGGCCTCTCGCTGCTGGCGACGATCTATCCCTCCTGGCGGGCGGCGCGGCTCGATCCGGTGGAAGCCCTGCGTTATGAGTGAGCCGTCCCCGGAATCGGCGCCGGCGCTCGAGCTGCGCGCCATCGTGCGCACCTATCACCAGGCGGGATCGGCGCTCGAGGTGGTGCGCGGCGCCTCGCTCACCTTGCGCGCCGGCGAGATCGTCGCCCTGGTCGGCCCATCCGGCGCCGGCAAGTCGACGCTGCTCCATGTCGCCGGGCTGCTCGAGCGGCCGGATGGCGGCGAGGTGCTGGTCGCCGGCAAGGAATGCGGCAGCATGTCGGACGGCGAGCGCACCGCGATCCGCCGCAGGAATCTCGGCTTCGTCTACCAGTTCCATCATCTCTTGCCGGAATTCTCGGCGCTGGAGAACGTCATGCTGCCGCAGATGATCGCCGGTACCGGACGTGGCGAGGCGAAGAAGCGGGCGCGTCATCTCCTCGGCCTCGTCGGCCTCGCGCCGCGCGAGAGCCACCGCCCGGCGCGGCTCTCCGGCGGCGAGCAGCAGCGCGTCGCCATCGTCCGCGCCCTCGCCAATCAGCCGCGCATCCTGCTCGGCGACGAGCCGACCGGCAATCTCGATCAGCACACCGCCGACGACGTCACCGCGGTTCTGCTCGACATCGTCCGCAGCGCCGGCCTCGCCGCGCTCTTCGCCACGCATAATCTCGAGCTCGCGCGGCGGATGGACCGCGTCGTCGCGCTGGAGGAGGGGCGGCTGGTCGAGCGATGAGCTCCTCGCTAAAAGCCCCTCTCCCGCAATGCGGGAGAGGGGAGGGACCCATTGCGCGAGCGATGGGAGGCTGAGGGTTGCGCTGCCGTTTCATATCGACAGCAAGGACGACATTTTTCGGCGGCTCCCTACGCCTCATAGACCCTCACCCGAGATTCGACCTCAAACGATCATGCGCTAGTTCGTCGCTGGCCGCGCGAGTGCGTCGGCGAGATCGCCGAGATCGCGGCGCAGCGTCTCGATGACGAAGGTCAGGGCGCCGATGTCGCGCGACGCGGCGGGATCGCCGGCGCCCGCAGCGATTGCCGTCCGCAGCGTTGCGATCGCCCGGTCGAGCGCCATCAGGTCGAGAGGGGCCAGGTCGAGATCGGCCCGACCGCTTTTCGGCACGGGATTTCCCGGAAGCAGCGTGGCGGCGAGGGTTTCCAGGGTAGCGCGGAAGCTGCCGGCGACCTCGCCCAGCGCCGGGCCGAGACCATGCCAATCGAAACCGTTCGCCGCGGTGGCGCGGCTGACGAAGACGACGTCGATGTGCAGCCGGCGCAGCCCGCGCAACAGCCGGTCCGGGACCGGTTCGCCCGCCATGAAGGTGACATGCTCGTGGCCCGCCTCCTGCGCCGCGGTCGCGACCTTGCCCAACGCGTTGCGGACCTGATCGTTCAAGCGGTCGACCGTATCGCGCGTCGTTGCGTCGGGCGGATTGAGATGCAGCACGAGCAGCTGGGCGAGGAGATGCAGCAATTCGGCGGCGCGCTCGAAACAGATAAGGCGCGCGCGCGAGGGCAGGACGAGCATCGACACCGCGATGCCGACGATCGTGCCGAGAAAGATCTCGCCGACGCGGTCCATCGCCGCGACGAGCGGCGAAACGTTGCCTGAACTCCCGAGCAACACGATGGCGGCGGTCACGGGAGCCAGCCGGAAGCTCGGGCGTATCGCCGCGAGCAGGGCGACTGGCGCCACCGCCAGCACCAGGAGCACGACTTCGGGCAGGTGCCAAAATTCCCGCGCCAAAGCCGCGGCGACGCCGAGCGCCGCGCCCGCCAACGTC
>DATAQP010000389.1:0-2803 GCA_036264595.1 Allostellaceae bacterium | reverse complement strand
GCCGCCGAATGCCTCCATCATCCTGTCGTAGCGCGAGCCCTTTACGAAGACGGTCGTCGCCGGGTCCGAGCCGCCAGCGGAATTGACGTCGGTTCCGCGATAGATGCCGTTGTTGTTGAAGACGACGATGCAGACCGGCAGGTTGTACCGGCAGATCGTTTCCACCTCCATGCCCGAGAAGCCGAAGGCGCTGTCGCCTTCGACGGCGAGCACGGGTTTGCCGGTCTCGATCGCGGCCGCGATGGCGAAGCCCATGCCGATGCCCATGACGCCCCAGGTGCCAACGTCCAAGCGCCTGCGCGGCTGATACATGTCGATGATGCCGCGGGCGAGGTCGAGCGTATTGGCACCTTCGTTGACGAGGATGGCATCTGGCCGCTCTTTTATGACGGTGCGCAATGCGCCGAGCGCGCCGTGGTAGTCCATCGGCGCCGAATTCTTCATCAGCCTCGGCGCCATCTTGGCGATGTTTTCTTCTCTCTTTGCCTTGACGGCGCCGGTCCAATCCGCCGGCGGCGACGGCCATTTGCTTCCCATACCCTCAAGAAGCGCGGATACGCAGGAGCCGATATCGCCGACCACCGGAGCGACGATCTCGACGTTGCTGTCCATCTCCTTGGGCTCGATGTCGATCTGGATGAACTTCTTCGACCCAGGCTCACCCCAGCTCTTCCCTTTGCCGTGCGACAGTAGCCAGTTGAGACGGGCGCCGATCAGCATCACGACGTCGGAGTCTTTCAATACCGTCGAGCGCGCGGCACCCGCACATTGCGGATGCGTATCGGACAGAAGACCCTTGCCCATGCTCATTGGCAGGAACGGAATGCCGCTCTTCTCCACCAGAGCGCGGATCGCGTCATCGGCCTGCGCGTATGCCGCACCCTTGCCGAGGATGATCAGCGGACGCTTGGCACTCTTCAAGACGTCGAGCGCGCGCTTGACCGCTTCGGGCGCCGGAATCTGGGCGGGCGCCGGGTCGACGACCTTGACGAGCGACTTCCTGCCGGCTTCCGCATTCATCACCTGCGAGAACAGCTTGGCCGGCAGATCGAGATAGACGCCGCCCGGACGGCCCGACACCGCGGCGCGGATCGCGCGCGCCAAGCCAATACCGATATCGGCGGCATGCAGCACGCGGAAAGCCGCCTTGCAGAGCGGCTTCGCGATGGCGAGCTGATCCATCTCCTCGTAGTCGCCCTGTTGCAGGTCGACGATCTCGCGCTCGGACGAGCCAGAGATCAGGATCATCGGGAAGCAGTTGGTCGTGGCGTTGGCCAGCGCCGTCAGACCGTTGAGGAAGCCAGGAGCCGACACCGTGAGGCAGATGCCAGGCTTCTTCGTCAGGAAGCCGGCGATTGCAGCGGCATTGCCGGCGTTCTGCTCGTGGCGGAACGAGATGACTCGTATGCCTGCGGCCTGTGCCATACGGCCGAAATCCGTGATCGGGATGCCAGGCACACCGTAGATCGTGTTGATGCCGTTGAGCGTCAGCGCATCGATGACGAGATGAAAGCCGTCCGTCAGATCCTGCGTGTCGGCGGTCGCCGTGGCCTGGTCCTTCAGCGTCGTCGTTTGCGTTGCTACTTGCGTCATCAGGGGATGTCCTCCCGAATGGGATTATGGCGTTTGGTGTCGTTCAATCGAGGAAATCGCAGTGCTTCTCGACGTGCGCCGCGAGGTCGAGCGTGTGCTGGCGCACGAGGCTCTCGGCCAGCTCGGTGTTCCGGCTCTCCAGCGCTTCGATGATCCGCATATGGTCGACGATCGAACGCGAGGCACGATTGTCCTGTGATATCGTGACCTTGCGGATGGCGCGCACATGAAGAAAGAGGTTCTCGGTGATATCCCCGATCAAATCGCAGCCGCTCATCGCGATGATCGCCTGGTGGAAGGCGATGTTGGCGTCGGAATACTCGTCCATATGCTCGTCGGGGCGGGCGACCTGGAAATCGGCCATCATGGCGCGCAGCCGGGCGATCGCCGCGTCGGAGGCGCGCTGCGTCGCCAGCCGCGCCGCCATGCTCTCGAGCGCCGCCCAGACCTGGATCATCTCGACGATCTCGCGTCGCGTCTTGCGGATGATGAAGACGCCGCGCCGCGGCAGGGTGCGCAGGAGCCCCTCCTGCTCGAGCAACGTCATCGCCTAGCGGATCGGCGTGCGGCTGACCCCAAGCGCCTGCGAGAGCTGACGCTCGTCGAGGCGGATCTCGTTGGGATGGGCATAGATGTTGGCGGCCGTGATGGCTTCCTTGATGGCGTGGTAGGCCTGATTACGGAAGCTCGTGCTCGTGTCGAGCGGCTTGACGTCGAGTTTAGGCGCTTCGACAGTCATATCGGTCCCTGCAAACTCGCCGGTTCCTCCAAAAGGGCTTCGCCCGACCGGATGGTTCAGCAATGATGTGCCGTGTATACGATATACCAGAGACCACGCGCAATAAGAAAACCGCCGCCCCGACCTTGATCGCTCTGAAGCGACCCGCTAACTCGTTCGCCTCATGAGCCTCGCCGACCTGCTCGACTACGAGGCGCTCGTCGCCCTGGTCTCCGTCGTCGTCATCGATGTCGTGCTCGCCGGCGACAATGCGGTCGTCGTCGGCATGGCGGCGGCCGGTCTGCCGCGCGTGGAGCAGCATCGCGTCATCGCCCTCGGCATCGCCACGGCGACGGTCCTGCGCATCGGCTTCGCCCTTGTCACCATCCAGCTCCTTGCCATCATCGGCCTCACCCTCGCCGGCGGCATCCTGCTGCTCTGGGTCGCCTGGAAGATGTATCGCGAGTTGAAAAAGTCGCGCCGGCAGGGTGA
>DATAQP010000201.1:0-20031 GCA_036264595.1 Allostellaceae bacterium | reverse complement strand
GCGCCAACGGCGCATTCTGCGGCTGCGCCAGCACGGCGAGGGCGCGCCGAGCCGCCTCGCGATGGGGCAGCAGGACGGCGAGCCTCGCACGCACCCCCTCGGCAACCCTCTCGCGCACCTTCATCGCGGCGAGATCGGTGGCGGCAAGATGCTCGAGCATGGCGCGGTCGGCCCAATCGCTGAACCATTCGACCATCTCGACAGCGCCGCGCGGGAAGAGCGCCGATGCCGCCGCCTCGTCGATCCCGACGGCGCGCGCCCCGGCGCGTAGGGCGGCGATCGACCAGCCGTCGAACGGTACATTGGCCAGCGTGGCGAGGAGGAGAGCGTCCTTCTCAGCGATGTCATCCATCAGCCGGCTCCTCGGCAACATCCGCCAGCGCGGACAGGTCGATGGGGTTGCGCTGCCATTCCTCGACGAACATCAGCAGCCGGTGGTCGGTCATACGCTGCGGGTAGAGGATGCCGTCGAGATGGTCGCATTCGTGCTGCACGACGCGGGCATGGAAGCCCTCGACCTCGCGATCGATGGTGGTCCCGTCAAGCGCCAGGCCACGATAGCGGATGCGGCCGGGCCGCGGCACGGCGCCGCGCAGGCCGGGAACCGACAGGCAGCCCTCCCAGCCGAGTTCGACCGGCCCGTCGAGCGGCTCGATCTCGGGATTGATGAGCACCGTCAGGTCGAGCGGCATATCGGCCGGCCGGCCAGTGGTGCGCTCGGCGGCGACCTTGAAGATGACGACGCGACTCGAGACATGGACCTGCGGTGCGGCCAGCCCGGCGCCGCCGATATCGATCAGCGTCTCGATCATGTCGGCGACCAGCGCCTTGACCGTGGGGGCGGTCGGATCGGCGACCGGCGCCGCGATTTCACGCAGGATCGGGTGGCCCATGCGGGCGATCTTGAGGATCGACATCGCATGAATATGGCGGCCCTGGCGGGCGGGGTAAAGCCGCTCCCGCCACCGTCCGCCCCTTATCCGGCAAGAGCCGGGCTTCACAAGCGCGATGCGGCGTGCTAGTCAACGCACCCTCGGCCGCAGCTTGCGGCCCATTTTCGTTCGTCCCGACCCGCTTAGGAGTGGTCCGCCCGTGGAAGTTCTCGTTCGCGACAATAACGTCGATCAGGCGCTGCGCGTCCTCAAGAAGAAGCTCCAGCGCGAAGGCGTCTTTCGGGAAATGAAGCTGCGTCGCAGCTACGAGAAGCCCTGCGAGCGCCGGGCGCGCGAGAAGGCCGAGGCGGTGCGCCGCTACCGCAAGCTCCTGCGCAAGCGGCTCGATCGCGAAGGCTATTAGCCGCCGCCGAACGAACGGCCGCGGACCAATGAACGAGCCCGCTGGAGACCGCTAGCGGGCTCGTTCATTAGCTTCCCTGCAGGAAGATATTTCAGTTGGTCGGCTGCTCGACCACGCGCAGATAGGGCTTCAGCGTCTTCCATCCGTTGGGGAATTCTGCCTTCGCCTGCTCGTTGCTGACCGAAGGCGGGATGATGACGTCCTCGCCGGGCCGCCAGTTGACCGGCGTCGCGACGTTGTGCTTGCCCGTCAATTGGCAGGAATCCAGAAGACGCAGGACCTCGTCGAAGTTGCGGCCTGTGCTCATCGGATAGGTCAGCATGGCCTTGACTTTCTTGTCGGGTCCGATCAGGAAGACCGAACGCACCGTGGCGTTGTCGGCGGGCGTCCGGCCCTCCGAGCTGGTCCCGGCCTCGGCGGGCAACATGTCATAGAGCTTGGCCACCTTGAGCTCGGGATCGCCGATCAGCGGGTAGTTGACCGCGTGGCCCTGCGTTTCCTCAATATCCTTCGCCCATTCGGCATGGTTGCCGACCGGATCGACGCTGAGGCCGATGATCTTGCAATTGCGCTTCTCGAACTCTGGCTTCAAACCCGCCATGTAGCCGAGCTCGGTGGTGCAAACGGGTGTAAAGTCCTTTGGATGCGAGAAGAGAATGGCCCAGCCATTCCCGGTCCAGTCGTGAAAATTGAGCGTTCCTTGGGTGGTCTCCGCCGTGAAGTTCGGGGCTTCGGAATTGATCCTGAGCGACATCGCTAGCTCCTCCTCCTGTTGACGACGGTCTAGCCGTCTCTACAGCATCGGCGAACCGCGTCCATCGTTGTCGGAATACTCAGCCCGCTTAACGAGGCCGAGGTCCTGGACGCTATGCTAGCGCTTTTACGATCTCCTCGCACATCTTCTTGGCGTCGCCGAACAGCATCATCGTGTTGTCGCGGTAGAACAGCTCGTTCTCGACCCCGGCATAGCCCGAGGCCATCGAGCGCTTGACGAACAGCACCGTCTTGGCCTTCTCGACGTCGAGGATCGGCATGCCATAGATCGGCGAGCTCGGATCGGTCTTGGCCGCCGGGTTGGTGACGTCATTGGCACCGATCACGAAGGCGACGTCGGTCGAGGCGAAATCGCGGTTGACCTCGTCGAGCTCGAGCACCTCCTCGTAGGGGACGTTGGCCTCGGCGAGGAGCACGTTCATGTGGCCGGGCATGCGGCCGGCCACCGGGTGGATGGCGTATTTGACCGTCACCCCTTCCTTCTTCAGCGTATCGGCCATCTCGCGCAGCGCGTGCTGCGCCTGCGCCACCGCCATGCCGTAGCCCGGCACGATGATCACCGAGGAAGCGTTCTTCATGATGAAGGCGGCATCCTCGGCACTGCCCGCGCGCACCGAGCGGTCGCCGGCGCCGGGTCCGGTCGGCATCGCGCCCTCGGTGCCGAAGCCGCCGAGGATGACGTTGAAGATCGAGCGGTTCATCCCCTTGCACATGATGTAGCTGAGGATGGCGCCCGACGAGCCGACCAGCGCACCGGTAATGATGAGGGCGCTGTTGCCGAGGGTGAAGCCGATGCCGCATGCCGCCCAGCCCGAGTAGGAATTGAGCATCGAGATGACGACCGGCATGTCGGCACCGCCGATCGGCAGGATGAGCAGGAAGCCGAGGGTCAGCGAGATCAGCACGAGGAGCACGAAGGCGGCGACCGAGCCACTGGTAACGAACCACACCAGCATGGCGAGGAGGGCGACGCCGAGCGCCGCATTGAAGAGGTGCTGGCCGATGAAAACGAGCGGCTTACCGGAGACCAGGCCCTGCAGCTTGGCGAAGGCGACGATCGAGCCGGTGAAGGTAATGGCGCCGATCGCCGTGCCGAGCCCCATCTCGACGAGGCTGCCCCAGGCGATCGCGCCGGGTGAGCCGATGCCGTATTCCTGCGGCGCCGAGAAGGCGGCGGCGGCGACGCAGACGGCGGCGAGGCCGACCAGGCTGTGGAAGGCGGCGACGAGCTGCGGCAGCGCCGTCATCTGGATCTTGACCGCGATATAGGTGCCAATCGCACCACCGATGACGATGCCGAGCAGGATGATCGGATAGGAGACGACATTCGGCATCGCCAGCGTCGTCGCGATGGCGATCACCATGCCGACGATGCCGTAGAGATTGCCGGCGCGCGCGGTGAGCGGCGAGCTCAGGCCGCGCAAGGCCATGATGAAGCAGACCGAGGCGACGAGGTAGAGGAAGGCCGAGAGGTTTTCGCTCACTGTTGCGTCCTCACTTTGCCGATTTCTTCTTGAACATCTGCAGCATGCGCTGCGTCACGATGAAGCCGCCGAAGATGTTGACCGAGGCGAGGATGACGGCGACGAAGCCCATCACCTTGGGGAAGCTGAACCCGGCCGGGCCGGCGGCGATGAGGGCGCCGACGATGATGACGCTCGAGACGGCGTTGGTGACGCTCATCAGTGGCGAGTGGAGCGCCGGGGTGACGCGCCAGACCACGTAATAGCCGACGAAGCAGGCGAGGACGAAGATCGTCAGCTCGAAGACGAAGGGCGAGCCGCCATGGGCGGCGGCCGCCTGCTGCGCGAGCTGGGCGATCTGGTCGGAGAGGCGATCGAGGTTGCCGGAAAGGGCGCGCGCATCGCCGGCGAGCTCGCCGGCGCGTTGCGAGAGGGCGGCAGTGCTATCCATGGTCTTTTCAGGCTCCGGGTTTCGGCGCGAGGGCGGGATGGACGACGGCGCCGTCTCTTGTCAGCAGCGTCCCCTTGATGATCTCGTCGGCGGCGTCGATCTTGAGCGCCTTGTCCTTGTCGATGATGAGGGCGAGGAAGTTCAGGAGGTTCTTGGCATAAAGCTGACTGGCATCGACGGCGATGCGCGACGGCACGTTGGCGTGGCCGACGATTTTGACGCCGTTCGCCGTGGTCACCAACTCGCCCGGCTTGCTGCCCTCGCAGTTGCCACCCTGCTCGACCGCGAGATCGACAATGACGGAGCCCGGCTTCATGTCGGCGACCATCGGCGCGGTGATCAGCACAGGGGCCTTGCGACCGGGGATCAGCGCGGTACAGATGACGACGTCGATCTTCTTCAGCGCCTCGTGGACATGCTCGCGCTGGCGGCGCTGGAAGTCCTCGCTCATCTCCTTGGCGTAGCCGGTCGTCGTCTCGGCCGCCTTCATCGCTTCGAGATCGACGGTAAGGAAGCTGGCGCCGAGGCTCTCGACCTGCTCCTTGGCGGCGGCCCGCACGTCGGTGGCAGAGACGACGGCGCCGAGCCTGCGCGCCGTGGCGATCGCCTGCAACCCGGCGACTCCCGCCCCCATCACCAGGACGCGCGTCGGCGGGATGGTGCCCGCCGCCGTCATCATCATCGGAAAAGCGCGGCCGAACTCGGTGGCGGCGTCGAGCACGGCACGGTAGCCGGCGAGATTGGCCTGCGAGGACAGCACGTCCATCGACTGCGCACGGGTAATGCGCGGAATGAGCTCCATGGCGAAGGCGGTGACCCCCGCCTTGGCATAGGCGGCGACCTCGTCGCCATGCTGGAGCGGCTGCAGCATGCCGATCAGCACGGCGCCCGGCTTCATGCCGGAAAGCTCGCCGACGCCGCCGTCGAGCAAGGGACGCTGTACCTTGAGGACGATGTCGGCATCGGCCAGCACCGCCGCCTGGTCGGGCGCGATGGTGGCGCCGACCGCCTGATAGGCGCTATCGGGAAACGCCGCGCCGGCCCCGGCGCCGGTTTCGACAACCACCTCGAGCCCCATGGCGACCATGCGCTTCGCCGTGTCGGGGGTCGCCGCGACCCTGGCTTCCTGCGGGCGTCGCTCTTTCGGGATGGCGATCTTCATCGGCGGTGTCTCTCCAACCTGAACCTGTTCCCGGCCGGCCTCTTGGCGGCCATGCGCGCCCGCACCACCAAAAAGGGTAGCGGGAGGCCACAATGCCAAGCCGATGCGGTTTTGTGAAGCGCCCGACTGCCGCTACGCCCAGAATGTCCGGCTTTCGTCACCTTGACCCTTCAAGGACGTTGGAAGACAGCCGTCCGGCAGCGGGGAATATGTCCGTTCCGGACCTACGCGAGGGTTTTTTGTCATTTCATCCGCGCCGTGTTAAGTTGGTCTGGTGCGCCTCGATCGAGTGCCGTTAACGAACATAACCGCGCAGGACCGCGTTAAGGTACTGCATGCCCTTTGTCCCGGGAATCCAGCCCAATCCGCGGTCCGTCGTCCGAAAATCCCTAGATGGAATAAATTTAATAGGTGCCCGTTGTTCTCTCGTTACGCGATACCGGAACCGCCGCCGGATGCTAAGAGCGCAGCGATGAGCGCCGGCTTCAGCGACCAGCTGATCGCCGTGCTGCCCCGTCTGCGGCGCTTCGCCCGCGGCTTGACCGGGACCGCGTCCGAGGCCGACGACCTCGTGCAGTCGGCATGCGAGCGCGCCCTCTCGCGGATGGAGCAGTTCCAGGAGGGTACGCGGTTTGACAGTTGGATGTTTCGTATCGTGCAAACGATCTGGATCGATCAATTGCGCGCCCGGAAGGTCCGCAAGGAGGATGGCGAGGTCGATGGCGAGAGGCTCGGAAGCGACGAGGCCGTGCGCCGCGTCGAATCGCGCATCGCGCTCGTCGAGGTCAGGCGTGCGGTCAGCCGGCTGCCGGTCGAGCAGCGCACCGCGCTGCTCCTCGTGACGGTGGAGGGCATGAGCTACAAGGAGGCGGCCGAAATCGCCAAGGTGCCGGTCGGTACAATCATGAGTCGCCTCGCCAGGGCGCGCGTGGCCTTACAGGCTCAGCTCGACGCCGGCGGCGGTCTCCGAAGGAGTACGGACGATGCAGAAACCGGGTGATGAACTGCTCGTCGCTTACCTCGACGGTGAGCTCGACGAGACACGGCGAGCCGAGATCGAGGCTTGGCTCGAGCATGACGGCGTGGCGCGCGACCACATCGGGCGGCTGAGCGAGAGCGCCGCGCTGCTGCGTGCCGCCTTCGACGAGATTTTGCGCGAGGAAGTTCCCGAGCGGCTGATCGATGCGGCTCGCGGCACGGGCGCCGGTTCCGTCCACGAGGCCGAAATCCTGCCGTTCCGCCCGCAGCGCCGGATCGGCGGCTTCGCCGCACCCCGTCATTGGTGGATCGCCATCCCGGTCGCCGCCTCGTTCTTCGGTCTGATGATCGGCGGCGGGCTCGGTTATTTCGGCCTCGGCAATACGCCGACCGGGACGGACGACAAGCAGGTCGCCACGCTGAGCGCCAGCACCAATAGCTGGCTCGACAACGTCGCCGGCTATCACAAGCTGTTCGTCAGCGCGGCGCAGGGCGAGAACTCGTTCGCCGACATTCCGGCTGCCGGCGACGGCGGCGAGGTCATCCAGAAGATCAGCCAGCGCACCGCGCAGCCTGGCGTCCGCGTGCCCAACCTCAAGCCGTGGGGCCTCATCTTCCAGGGCGCCCGGGTCGTCATCATCGAGGGCCGTCCGGCGGCCCAGCTCGTCTATACCGCCGACAACCAGGCAGTGGGCAGCGCGATCGGCCCGCTCACCGTGGTGATCGCCTCGTCGAAGCGGCCGGACCTCGCGCCGACGTTCGACCACCGCCAGGACGTCAACGTGCTGTACTGGCGCCGCAAGGGCCACGCCTATGCCATCGTCGGCCAGGCCGAGCCCGGCTATATGTGGAACCTGGTCAACGACATCGCCTATCAGCTCGACGCGATATAGCGTCGAGTCCGCCGGCGTTAGGGCTGGCCGGCCTCAGGCGACACCGCGCGGCTTGTCCTCGGCGGCGAACTGCGTTGTGTTGTAGTAGTCCGCGAAGACCCCGCCGCGGCGGATGAGCTCGGCGTAACCGCCCTGCTCGACGATCACCCCATCGCGCAGCACGAGGATGAGATCGCAGGCGCGTACCGTCGACAGGCGATGGGCGATGATGAACGTCGTTCGTCCCTCGGTGAGACGTTCGATCCCCGCCATGACGAAGGCTTCGGTCTCGACGTCGAGCGCCGAGGTCGGCTCGTCGAGGATCAGGATCGGGGCGTTGCGCAGAATCGCGCGGGCAATGGTCAGGCGCTGCTTCTCGCCTTCCGAGAAGGTCGAGCCGGATTCGCCGATCACCGTGTCGTAGCCCTGCGGCAGTGCAGCGATGAGATCGTGGATATGCGCCATCCGGGCGGCCGCCTCGACTTCCTCGATGGTCGCCTCCGAGCGGCCATAGGCGATGTTGTCGCGCACCGAGATCGGGAAGATGAGCGGCGGCTGCAGCACCATGGCGATCTGGCTGCGCAGCGATTTGAGGTGGAACTCGCGGACATCGATGCCGTCGATCGAGACCGTTCCGGTGGTAGGATCGAAGAAGCGTGGCAGCAGGCTGAGCATCGTCGACTTGCCGGCCCCCGTCGGGCCGACGACGGCGACCTTCATGCCGGCGCGCACCTCGAGATCGATCGCGCGCAGCACCGGCATCTCCTGGCGATAGCGAAAGCTGATACCCTGCCACGCGATATCGCCGCGCGCCCCCTCCGGGGGAAAGCTGCGCGGACCGTCCTTGAGATCGGCCTCGGTGTCGAGGATCTCGAAGACGCGACCGGCGCCGATGCGCGCCCCGGCGATCAGCCCCCAGCTCTGGGTGATCTGGTTGACCGGGACGTAGAGCTGCGCGAGGTAGGAGATGAAGATGATGAGCTGTCCGATGGTCAACGAGCCGGTCATGACCGCCCGGCCGCCGGCATAGATGACGATCGCGGTGCCGGCGGCGATGACGACGTTGACGACGCCGGAATAGAAGGTCTGCCAGTTGTAGAGCTTGAGCGTGGCGTCGAGACTGGCGCGGCTCGCCCCCATGAAGCGGTGGTACTCGTCCTCCTCACGGGTGAAGGCCTGCACTACCTTGACCGACGCGATCGCCCATTGGACGAGCGAATAGACGCGCCCTTCGGTGTCGCGCACCTCGCTGGCCACGGTGGTGATCTTGCGGTTGAAGATGGCGATCAGGACGAAAAGCGCCGGCACGATGGTCAGCGACAGCAAGGTCAGCATCGGGTCGAGCGGCACCAGGATGAAGAGCATGCCGCCGAGCAGCACGAAGGCCGAGACGATCGGCAGCAGCCCGTTCATGATCATCGTCTGCACGGCGAAGCTGTCCGCGGTGACGCGATACATGAGATCGCCGACCTTCTGGCGACTGTGAAATGCGAGCGACAGGCGCTGCAGGTGGCTGTAGAGGGCGCCGCGCAGATCGTTGACCATGCGCTGGCCGACGCCGATCGTCGTCGCGTTGTGCATCAGCGTCAGCCCGCCCGCGGCAACTTGCACGACGACGATGCCGATGCAGGCGAGGACGAGCAGCGCGTCCAGCGCCCAGCCTGCGAGCAGCGGGGGAAGCGGCTTGCCGCCGAGCACGTAGTCGATGACGATCTGCAGCGGCCACGGCTTGAGCAGCTCGAAGCCGGCGATCAGGAAGACTTGGAGAAGCGCCCAGGCGAACAGGAACCGGTACGGCCAGAGATAGGGTAGCAGCTTCCGGCCGAGTTTTCCCAACAGTCGATCCTTCGCCTAGGCGGTGCGCGGCGCGAGCACCGGGATCGCCGGACGTTGTGCCGGCTCGACCGGGGTGAGCTGTGCCTGCCGCGCGACGGTATCGATGATGCGATGCATGAGCCCGCCGAACGCCCAGGTGCGGTAGGCGATGAAGCCGAAATGGCCGAGCCCGATCACCCCGACCACAGCGGCGACGGCCGGTGCGTCGAGGATGAGCGCCCCGGCGGCCACCACGGCATAGCAGCGCAGGATGAAGGCCGACAGGCGCGACAGCCGCATCCCGCAGCGCACGCGCAGCAGCCGCTTCATGCCGCCATGATTCTCGCCAACGACCATGACATAGGCGCGGCTCCACAGCCCGCGGGCGATCTTGAGATCCCAGTCGCTCCAGCCTTGATCCGGCATGATGAAGTACTTCTGCGGCGCCAGGAACGCCATGAGGCCGCCGAGCAGCAGCTCCTTCTCGTCGCCGCGCTCGCTCCAAAAGGCCAGGAAGAAGGCGCGCTCGCGCCAGCTGATCCGCGCCTTCTGCCCAATCGCATTCTCCGGCGCGTCGAGCCGCATCTGATCATTCGTCTTCATCAGCCGGATGCGCCAGCGCGCCCGCTCCCAGCCGCGCAGGATGGGGCCGAGATAGATCAGCAGGGCGATGAGGGCAAGCGCCTTGAGGCCGCGGAAGCGCTTGTCGACCGGCGCCTTGAGCGCGCCGTTGATGCACAACGTCCAGGTCAGCAGCAACGGCACCGTCAGCAGCCACATCCAGCCGCCAGCGGTCACTCCCCACAGCGCCAGCACGATGGCGGCGAGATTCCATTCGAAGGTCAGCGGCAGGAAGGCGGCGAGCGAGGATGGCGGCTCGTACATGGTCTGGAAGAGGCCGCGCCCGAAGACGCCGGAATAGATCACCGGCCGGCGCGACAGCAGCAGCGAGGCGGAGAGATCGCCATAGATGCGGCCCAGCCATTTGGCCTGGCCGAACAGGTTGAAGCGGAAGGGATGCTTACCATAGACCAGCGCCTCGGCCTTGCCGTAGCCGCGCTGCTGATCGAGGTAGGCTTTCACCGTGTTGCGGCGGAAATGCCAGACGACGGCGGAGGGGCTGAAGCCGATCGTGTAGCCGGCATCCTGGAAGCGCCAGCAGATGTCGACGTCGTCGCCGGCCGAGCGATAGAGCGGATCGAAGCCGCCGAGGCCGAGCAGCACATCGCGCTTGAAAGCCATGTTGCAGCCAGCGATGTGCTCGGCGACGTCGTCGCTCATCAGCACATGGGTCGGGCCGCCGGGCGACACCGCGACGGCCGCCGGGATCAGGCTATCCTCGGGCGGCGGAAAGTTGGGCCCGCCACAGGCGGCGAGATCGGAGTCAACCATCTTTCCGACCAGGTAGGTGAGCCAGTCCGGATCGGCGACGCAGTCGCTGTCGGTATAGGCGACGATCGTGCCGGTCGCCGCCTCGGCACCGACATTGCGGGCAACGCTCAGCCCTTTGTTGACCTGGCTGATGATCCGGCAATAGGGGAATTTCTGGGAGATCTCGAGCGTGCGATCGGTCGAGCCGTCATTGACGACGATGACCTCGTAATTGGGGTAATTGAGGTGCTCGAGCGAAGCGAGGCACTGCTCCATCGTGCGCTCGGCGTTGTAGGCGCAGACGACGATCGAGACCTTGGGATTCTCGGGCAGCGGCGGCGGCAGGGTGCCGCGATAGACGGCCGAGACCGCCTGATAGGCGAGCTTGGGCTTGCGATCGCGGTCGACCAGGCCGAAGGCCCAATCCTCGATGAGATGACCGCCAGTGAACCATTCGTCGGTCCAGGCGAAGACGAAGGTGCCGGCAACCCCCATGGCGAAGGCGGTGCCAACCTGCCAGGACAGGATCGCGCGCTGCCCGTCCTCGCCCTCGCGCATCGAATCGACGCCGAATTCGGTGAGCACGAGCGGCCGGTCGACCGCCAGATTATGCAACCGCGAGATATAGCGGCGGAACGCATCCTCGTGGTGGAGATAGACGTTGAAGCAGAGGAAATCGGTGAAGTCGATCGTCAGATACTCGGTCGAAGGAAAATTGGCGTAGCTTACGAGAGCGCCGGGAACCTCCTCCTTGACTGCGGCGACGAGGCCCTTGAGAAAGCTGCGCACGCGGTCGGCGCCATGCCAGCGCACCATGTCGGGCGGAATCTCGTTGCCGATGACATAGGCGAAGACCGCCTGATGCCGCTGGCAGCTGCGCACCCCGGCGAGGACGGAGCGGCGGATCTCGGCCTGGACCGAAGGGCTGTCGAGAAAAGTGATGTGCTGCGACCACGGGATGCCGACCAGCACCTTCAGCCCGTGCTGGCCGGCGATGTCGAGAAGCCAGACCGGCGGCACGGTAAAGACGCGCGCGGTATTCGCGCCCATCTCGGCCATCAGGGCGAAATCCTGATCGACGCGTGCCGGCGGGGGAAACTGGGTACCGTCGGCGCCGGGCGCGAACGGCCCGTAGGTCACGCCCTTGACAAAATGCTTCTTGCCGCCGCTAAAGAAGAACTTGCCCTGGACCTCGATCGTCGACGACGCGTCGGATGGCCGATCCGCTGAGCTCATTGCGGCCGCGACCGATTGCATGAATTCCGCTTCCCCTGATTGCGCGAGGCCACTGCCATTCCTGATAAGATGCCTCGGTAGTGCAGGCCGCGAACAACGCGAACCGCGGCAGACCTATTCCCGCCCCCCGACGCCGCAAGGCGGCGATTAGCACCGCACATCGCCGGGACTGTCAAGACCGTAACCGGCGCCCGGCGTTCCCCATATCAATCATCGGGGCAATCGCCAGATCAGTCGCCGGCGGCGCGCGCGTCACCGTCAGCGGCGAGGTGCCAGGCCCAGGCGGTAGAAATAATACTGTCGAGATCGGAGAGCCGCGCGCTCCAGCCGAGCAGCGCCTTGGCCCGCGCGACATCGGCGACAAGGACCGGCGGGTCGCCCGCCCGGCGCGGCATCTCCCGTCGGGCGATGCGACGTCCGGTGATGCGCTCGGCTGCATTGATCACCTCGCGCACGCTATGCCCCGATCCGGTGCCGAGATTGACCGCCAGGCTGCTGCCGCCGCCGAGCAGGCGGGCGAGCGCCGCGACATGCGCCTCGGCGAGATCCTGGACGTGGATATAGTCGCGCACAGCGCTGCCGTCCGGCGTCGGATAGTCGGTGCCGTAGATATCGATCTGCGCCCGCCGGCCGAGCGCCGTCGCCAGGACGAGCGGCACGAGATGCGTCTCGGGATCGTGCGCCTCGCCGATCTCGCAATCGGGATCGGCGCCCGAAGCGTTGAAATAGCGTAAGGCGGCGTAGGTCATGCCATAGGCCTCGCCGTACCAGTGGATCGCCCGCTCGCAGATCAGCTTGCTTTCGCCATAGGGGTTGACAGGATTCTGCGGCGTATCCTCGGTAATCGGCACGCGCGCCGGGGTGCCGTAGGTGGCGCAGCTCGAGGAGAAGACGATGTGGCGCAGCTTGGCCGCCAGCATGGCGTCGAGCAGCGTCAGCGTATTAACCACGTTGTTGTGGAAGTAGAGCTGCGGCTTTTCCATCGATTCGCCGACATAGGCGAAGGCGGCGAAATGGATCACCGCCGCAACCGCGAAGCGGTCCAGCGTATCGGCCAGCGTCTTGCGGTCGGCGAGATCGCCCTCGACCAGCGGCCCCCAGCGCACGGCCTCGCGATGACCGTAGACGAGATTGTCATAGGCGATCGGCGTATAGCCGGCCTTGGCCAGGGCCTTGCAGGCATGGCTGCCGATATAACCGGCGCCGCCGGTAACCAGGATGTTCTTTCCCATCGTCTCCACTCACGCTGATGTCGGGAAATCGGGGGAGCGCAACGCAGATGGGTAGCGCTATTCCATTTGCCGCATTCCCTTAGTCACTTACGGTGAACGGCGGCGCGCCGCAAGCGTTCCGATCCATTCCTCAAGCCAAATCCACCCTTCCGTCGCCGCAAGTGCGTCATTTCGCCATTCCGGGGTACTCTTCTAGTTGATACCTCCTTCCGAACCGACCCTAAATAGACTAGAAATTCCGTCGACATCTTGGTCGAGAGGGAACCGAGTTCGTTTGGTTTGGGGAATTGAACTCGCTGTCGATTCGGCGCTTGAGCTGACCGAGCGCCGGTTTCGTTAGGCGGGAGCGGCTACGGCGCGTTCTTCCGCGAGCACGGAATAAGCGGCTGGACACGCCCGTTTGTGATCCGTTGATGAGGGAGCATCCATGCACGTCGCGGTTATCGGCACCGGCTATGTCGGTCTTGTTTCGGGTGCCTGTTTCTCGGAATTCGGCGTCTCCGTCGTCTGCGTTGACAAGGACGCGGACAAGATCGCCCGTCTGCAGCGCGGCGAGATGCCGATTTACGAGCCTGGCCTCGACCAGCTCGTCGAGAGCAACGTAAAGGCCGGACGACTCTCCTTCTCGACCGACGCCAAGGCGGCGATCGCCGGCGCCGACGCCGTCTTCATTGCCGTCGGCACGCCGTCGCGGCGCGGCGATGGCCATGCCGATCTGAGCTACGTCTTCGCGGCCGCCGAGGAAATCGCCGCCGCGCTGTCCGGCTATGCCGTGGTCATCACCAAGTCGACCGTGCCGGTGGGTACCGGGCGCAAGGTCGAGGCGATCCTGCGCAAGGCCCGGCCGGCCGGCGGCTTCGACGTCGTCTCCAACCCGGAATTCCTGCGCGAGGGCGCGGCGATCGAGGATTTCATGCGGCCCGACCGCGTCGTCATCGGCACCGAGAGCGAGCGGACGCGCGAGGTCATGCGGGCGCTCTATCGGCCGCTCTACCTGATCGAGACGCCGATGCTGTTCACCTCGATCGAGACCGCAGAGCTGATCAAATACGCGGCCAATAGCTTCCTCGCCACCAAGATCACCTTCATCAACGAGGTCGCCGACCTCTGCGAGAAGCTCGGCGCCGACGTCCAGGACGTCGCCAAGGGCATCGGGCTCGACGGCCGCATCGGCCGCAAGTTCCTCCATGCCGGTCCCGGCTATGGCGGCTCGTGCTTCCCCAAGGACTGCCTGGCGCTGGTGCGCACCGCACAGGAGGCGAAGGCGCCGTTGTCGATCGTCGAGACGGTGGTCAATGTCAACGAGCAGCGCAAGCATCACATGGCCGACAAGGTCATCCAGGCCTGCGGCGGCTCGGTGAAGGGCAAGACGCTCGCCATTCTCGGCCTCACCTTCAAGCCGAACACCGATGACATGCGCGATAGTCCCAGCCTCGCCATCGTTCCGGCACTGCAGGCGGCCGGCGCGCAGATCAGAGCCTTCGATCCGGAAGGCATGGCGGAGGCGAAGAAGCTGATGCCGGATATCGGCTATTGCGGCAATTCCTACGAGACGATGGCGGGCGCCGACGCGCTCGTGCTCGTCACCGAATGGAACGAGTTCCGCGCCCTCGATCTCGACCGCGTCAAGACCCTGCTCAAGACGCCGACGATCATCGATCTGCGCAACATCTACAAGCCGGCCGACATGGCGGCGGCGGGCTTCTTCTATACTAGCGTCGGGCGCCCCTCGCCCGCAGCGACCCCCGCGCCGCTCCGCAACCTCGCGTAAAGGACAAGCACCTATGACCCCGACGAAGAAGCGTGTGCTGGTGACGGGCGGCGCCGGATTTCTCGGCTCGCATCTGTGCGAACGGTTGCTCGACCAAGGGCACGACGTGCTCTGCGTCGACAACTACTTCACCGGCCGCAAGGACAACATCGCGCATCTCCTCGGCAATCCGAATTTCGAGACGATGCGGCACGATGTCTGCTTCCCGCTCTATGTCGAGGTCGACGAGATCTACAATCTCGCCTGCCCGGCCTCGCCGATCCACTACCAGTTCGACCCGGTGCAGACGACCAAGACGAGCGTGCTCGGCGCCATCAACATGCTCGGCCTCGCCAAGCGCGTGAAGGCGAAGATCTTCCAGTCCTCGACCTCCGAAGTGTATGGCGATCCGACGATGCACCCGCAGCGCGAGGACTACCGCGGCAACGTCAACCCGATCGGCCCGCGCGCCTGCTACGACGAGGGCAAGCGCGCCGCCGAGACGCTGTTTTTCGATTATCACCGTCAGCACAAGGTCCGCATCCGCGTGGCCCGCATCTTCAACACCTACGGCCCGCGCATGCACCCCAATGACGGGCGCGTCGTCTCCAACTTCATCGTCCAGGCGCTGAAGGGCGAGCCGATCACCCTCTACGGCAATGGCGAGCAGACGCGCGCCTTCTGCTTCGTCGACGATCTGGTCGAGGGTTTTCTGCGCCTGATGGCGGCGTCGGACGACGTCACCGGACCGGTCAATCTCGGCAACCCGGTCGAGACGACGGTGCGCGAGCTCGCCGAGACGATCATCGCGATGACCGGCTCGCGCTCGAAGATCGAGAGCCGGCCGCTGCCGGTCGACGACCCGACGCAGCGCTGCCCCGACATCGCGCGCGCCCGCAACCTCCTGGATTGGGAGCCGCGCGTGCCGCTCGCCATCGGCCTCGAGCGCACCATCGCCTATTTCAACCGCCTGCTCTCCGAGCGCGGCGAGATCGAGGCCAACGTCCTCCGGCTGCACGCCTAGGAGGGTTCGGCAATTGCAGACGAGGCCGGGCGCTCGCCCGTCCCCGTCTCGTTTCTGGTCGGATGACTAGAGCGAGGGCCGGTAGGCGTTGCAGCGCACTGTCGTCTGGATGAGTGGAACCTCCTCACCTGGCAGGGTCTCCTCGCCCAATTTCTGCCAGCCCAGGGTGCAGGTCTGATCGGCATGGGTCGTCAGCAGATCCGGTGAAACCTTGCTGAATCCGGCATACCCGGGCTGGGTCGGCGCCTCCAGCAGCGTCGCTGCGCCGAAACTCGGCTGTTCGCCGGGAAAACCGGTCACCCAATTCGGCAAACTCTCCACCTGGCTGGTGCAGGCCGCGAGCATCATGAGACCGGCGAGGACGGCAAGGTGGCGCATTGAGGACTCCGTAAGGGCACGCGACGTTACTAGCATGAATCGGGTGCCGGCCATAATGGCGCGGCCGACGCGGTTCGCGCAATTGCCGTCTCACGCTAGGGCAGGGGCAGTCCGCTCGCCGTCAGCGCCGCCGCCTGCCGCTTGGCCAGCGCGTCGACATCGAAATCGGCGATCAGCTCGTGGAAGAGACGGTACCAGTTGATCTCGGCCTTAAGATGGAAGAATACCGAGCCGAGACCGATGGCGGCGCGGTCCATGAAGACGAATTCGCGCGGCGGCCGCACGCCGCCCAGGCGACGCACCTCGCTGTGCACCTTCTCGGCCACGTCGCGGCCGTAGACCCCGCTATCCTTCTCCTGGATCTTGCGGCTGCGATCGTCGAGCAGCGGCGCGTAAACGAAGCGCGCCCATTGGTTCAGCACCTCGATCATCGCCTTCGACAGATTCTTGAAGCCCCAGGTCTCGTAGGCATGGACGGCGAGCGCCTCGTCGTCGCGCTGCAGGGCGAAGTAGAGATCGATGACGCCCTTGACGAAGGATGGCTTGAAGATCCGCACGCAGCCGAAATCGAGCAGGTTGATGCCGTTATCCGGGCGCACCGTGTAATTGCCGAGATGCGGGTCGCCATGAATGGCGCCGTAGAAATAGAACGGCACGTACCAGGCGCGGAACATGCTCGAGGCGATCTCGTTGCGCACCGCAGCCGGGCTTCGCACGCTGTCGAGCAGCTTCGCGCCCTCGAGCCAGCTCATGGTGAGGAGGCGCCTGGTCGAGAGCGCAGCGACCACCTCCGGCACGCTGACGCCGGCCTCTTTGGCGAGCATGCGGCGATAGAGGGCGATATGCCGCGCCTCACGCTCGTAGTCGAGCTCCTCGCGCAGACGCTCGGCGATCTCGGTGTGAATATCGCCGGTCGAGACGGCGCGGTCGTAACGCTCGTAGAGCGACATGACCAGCTTGAGCTGGCTGAGATCGGCCTCGACCGCCGATTGCATGTCGGGATATTGCAGCTTGCAGGCGAGCAGCCTTCCGTCGAGCCCGACGGCGCGATGGACCTGGCCGAGCGACGCCGCGCGCGCAGCCTCGCGCTCGAAGCTGGCGAAACGCTTCTGCCAATCCGGCCCGAGCTCGCTCGCCATGCGGCGCTTGACGAACGGCCAGCCCATCGACGGCGCGTCGGCCTGGAGCTGCACCAGCTCGTTGACGTATTCCTTGGGCAGCGCATCGGGGATGGTGGCGAGAAGCTGCGCCACCTTCATCAGCGGCCCCTTGATGCCACCGAGCGCCGCCTTGAGATCGGCGGCATGGCGGCCGCGATCGAGCGGCATGCCGAGATAGCGCTCGCCGGCGAGGCGCGCAGCGATGCCGCCGACGGCGGTCGACACTCTCGCATAGCGGCGCACCCGTCCGCCGAGCGAATTGTCCTCGTCGGCCATGGGTCAGCCCCGCATCGCCTAGCCCAGCGCCTCGAGCTCGTCGATGAAGCCGGCGATGACCGAGATTCCCTTCTGCCAGAAGGCGGGGTCGGCAGCGTCGAGGCCGAACGGCGCGAGCAGCTCGTGGTGGCGCAGCGTGCCGCCCGTCCGCAGCATGGCGAGGTACTTCTCGGCGAAGCCAGGCGCCGCGCTCTGATAGACGGCATAAAGCGAGTTCACCAGGCAATCGCCGAAGGCATAGGCGTAGACATAGAACGGCGAATGGATGAAATGCGGGATATAGGCCCAGTAATATTTGTAGAGCCCGTCGAGCTTGATCGCCGGGCCGAGGCTCTCGCGCTGTACATCGAGCCAGATCTCGCAGAGCCGGTCGGGCGTCAGCTCGCTGGTCCGCCGCTCGTCATGGACGCGGCGCTCGAACTCGACGAAGGCGATTTGCCGCACCACCGTGTTGAGCATGTCCTCGACCTTGCCGGCGAGCATGATCTTGCGCCGCTTGGGATCCGTCTCGGCGGCGAGCAGGGCGCGGAAGGTCAGCATCTCGCCGAACACCGAGGCGGTCTCGGCGAGGGTCAGCGGCGTGTCCGACATCAGCGTGCCCTGGGCACCGGCGAGGATCTGGTGGACGCCGTGGCCGAGCTCATGCGCCAAGGTCATGACGTCGCGCTGCTTGCCCTGATAGTTGAGCAGGAGATAGGGATGCACGCTCGGCACCGTCGGATGGGCGAAGGCGCCGGGCGCCTTGCCCGGCCGCACCGGCGCGTCGATCCAGCGTCCGGTGAAGAAACGGCTGCCGATCGCCGCCAGCTCGTTCGAGAAGGCACCATAGGCCTCGAGCACGGTGCGCTGCGCCTCGGGCCAGGGGATGATCCGATCGTCCTGCTCGGGCAGCGGCGCGTTGCGATCCCATGATTCCAGTTGCGCGACGCCGAACCATTTCGCCTTCAGCCGGTAATAGCGGTGCGACAGCGTCGGATAAGCGCCGCGCACCGCGGCGATCAGCGCATCGACGACCTCGTCCTCGACGAAATTCGACAGGTTGCGCGACGAGATCGGCCGCTTGAAGCCGCGCCAGCGATCCTCGATCTCCTTGTCCTTGGCCAGGGTATTGGTGATCAGCGCGAAGCTGCGGGCATTCTGGGCGAGCACCTCGCCGAGCACGCCGGCCGCCTTCTTGCGCACGGCACCGTCTTGATCGGAGAGCAGATGCAGCACCTCGGCGCTGGTGAGGGATTTGCCGTCCTCCCCCTTCTTGCCCTTCCCCTCTTTGTCCTCCCACGGGAAGCGCAGCCCGGCCATCGTCTCGTCGAACAGGCGGACCCAGGCCGAGCGGCCGGCGATCGACTTCTCGTGCAAGAGTTTCTCGATGTCGTCGGCGAGCTGGTAGGGGCGGAAGGCTCTGACATCGCGCAGCCAGGGCGCGTAATGGGCGAGGGCGGGGTCCTTCAGCTTCGCGTCCAGCGTGCGGTCATCGATCCGGTTGAGCTCGAGGGTGAAGAAGAGGATCGTGCTGGTGATCCCGTTGACGCGCTCCTGCATGGTCTGGAAGAAGCGGCCGATCTCCGCATCTCCCATATCGCCGGCATAGACGAGATAGGCGTAGCTCATGATGCGGCCGAGGGTCTCCTGGAGCCGCTCATAGCTGGCGACCGCGGCGCCGAGCGCCGCACCGGACAGCGTCGCGAGCTTGCCTTCGCAGCGCTCGCGCAAGGCGGCCGCCTCGCGCTCGCTGGCGGCGAGGTCGCCCATCAGCTCGGTGCTGTCGCGCCCGGGATAGAGATCGCCGAGATCCCATTCCGGCAAGGTACCGAGCTCTGCGACGGCGCTGCCGTGCTCCGCCGCGACCGCACGCACCGCCGTCAAACTCTTGCTTGCCCGCGCCGAGATCATTCATAACTCCTGGAGAGAGAGTGCCTGGATATGGGGCGGCGCCGCGCGCGATCCAAGCCGGCCGCCCCGCCGGCGCCGCGCGGGAGGGATGATGGCCGGAAGACAGCATGGACTATAAGACCTGCGCCAGCCTCGCGGCGATGTTCTTCGCCGAGGCGGCCCGGCGTCGCCACGCCCCCTTCCTGTGGGTCAAGCGCAACGGCGTCTACGCCGCGCTGAGCTGGCGCCAGGCGGCCGACCAGGTCAGCGCGCTGTCGCGCGGCTTGCGTGCTCTTGGCCTGACCCGCGGCGACCGCGTGGCGCTGATCGCCGAGAACCGGCCGGAATGGGTGATCGCCGATTTCGCCATCATGGCGGCCGGCGCTGTCACCGTGCCGTCATATACGACCAACACGATCGAGGACCACCGTCACGTCCTCAGCAACTCGGGAGCGCGGGCGGTGATCGTCTCGACCCCGGCGCTGACCCATCGCGTCATGCCGGCGGCCGACCAGATCACCGACATCGAGAACATCATCACCATCGAGCCGCCGGTCGGCGGCCAGCTCTCGCATGCCGAGGTCCATCGCTGGGACGAAATCATCGCGCGCGGTGCCGCGTTGCCCGACGACGTCGCCTCCCTGGTGGCGCAGGCGGGACGCAACGACACCGCCTGTCTGATCTACACCTCCGGCACCGGCGGCGTGCCCAAGGGCGTCATGCTGACGCACGCCAATATCCTGGCCAATTGTCACGGCGCCTATGAGATCCTCAAGGCGATCGGCCTCGGCGACGAAGTCTTTCTCTGCTTCCTGCCGCTATCGCATTCCTACGAGCACACCGCCGGGCTGATGTTCCCGATCTCGTTCGGCGCGCAGATCTATTTCGCCGAGGGCGCCGACACGCTCGCCGCCAACCTGATCG
>DATAQP010000363.1:0-5632 GCA_036264595.1 Allostellaceae bacterium | reverse complement strand
ACGAGAATCGCAAATATCCGGCGCCGCCAGACGATCGACGACCGATGATTGTTATCGCGGTCGGGGACCGGCAAGGAACTTATCGCACCGTCCATGCGTATGATTACTTTCGTGGAGGTAAAATGTCGATCGACCGCCCCGGCGACACGGCGAACGCTGTATACGGGCCGCGGTCGAGGGTGTCCAGTCACGCGATCGCGACGATGCCAGGACCTGGTCGCTCGTCATAATTCATGATCCCGTAATGTTGCCGCAATGGCGCGGTGCGACATAGTGCACCGATCGCAACGATCGTCGGAGGGGCTCATGCGCATTGCCGATGTCCTGCATCACCGGGATCGCGTCGTTCACAAGATCCGCACCACCGACACGGTGACGAAAGCGGTCCGCAAATTGTCCGAGCACCAGATCGGCGCCCTCCTGGTCACCGACAGCTGGGGACGCCATGTCGGTATCGTCAGCGAGCGCGACCTCATCCATGGGCTCGAGCGCTTCGGCGAGACCACGCCCGAGCTGCCGGTCGGCGAGCTGATGAGCCAGGATCTCATCACCTGCCAGATGAAGGATCGCGTCCACAAGGCGCTCGAGCTGATGACGACCCACCGCATCCGCCATCTCCCGGTCAAGGAGAGCGGCGCCATCGTCGGCATCGTCAGCATCGGCGACCTCGTCGGCGCGCTGATCGGCACCAAAGAGCTCGAGGTCGCGGTGCTGCGCGACATGGCGCGAACGCACTAGGGCGCGAACGCACTAGGGCGCGAACGCACCAGGACGGGGTCGCTGGCACTAGACTAGGCGCCGGCGCGCGCATCCGCCGGGGCGACGGCGGTTTCCGCCTCGGCGGCGATCTTGAGGCGGCTCGGCTGCAGCTCGCCGGCCGCCTCAAGCACCGGATAGGCGACCGAGCAGATATGTGAGTGGATGCGCTTCAGGTCGCGCAGTATGTCGAGATGCAGCGAGCTCGACTCGATGCTTTCCGGCCGCCCTTCGCGCAGCCGCGCGAGATGGCTGTCTCAATAAGCTCAACTGCGGCGGAAATCCAACGCCGGTTTTCGTCAAACCCCGAGATAGCGCCGCCGAACCGCCTCGTCCGCGCGCAGTGCCGCCGAGTCGCCGTGCCACACAATGCGGCCCTTCTCGATGACATAGTGGCGATCGGCGAGGCGGGTCAGCGCGGCGAGATTCTTGTCGATCACGAGGATGGCGAGGCCGCGCGCCTTGAGAGTTTCGAGGCAGCGCCAGATCTCGGCGCGGATCAGCGGCGCCAGCCCCTCGGTCGCCTCGTCGAGGATAAGGAGGCGCGGATTGGTCAGCAGCGCGCGGCCGATCGCCAGCATCTGCTGCTCGCCGCCCGAGAGGCGGCTGCCGTAGGTCTCGGTGCGCTCCGCGAGGTTGGGGAAGAGCATGAGGATATCCTCGTAGCGCCAGGCCGCGCCGGCGCCGCCGCGCTGCGCCGCGGTGGCGACGAGGTTCTCGCTCACCGTCAGATTGGGGAAGACGTGGCGGCCCTCGGGCACGAGACCGATGCCGGCCCGGGCGATGCGGTAAGTCGGCATGCCGTGGATCGGCCTGCCTTCGAACAGGATGGTGCCGGCGCGGATCGGCGTCAGGCCGAGGATCGATTTGACAACAGTCGTCTTGCCCATGCCGTTGCGGCCGAGCAGCGTGACGACCTCGCCGGCGCCGACCGTGAGATCGACGCCGAAGAGGATCCGGCTGGCGCCATAGGCGGTCTCGAGGCCGCTCACCGCGAGCATGTCAGAGCGTCTCCTCGCCGAGATAGGCCTCGCGCACCGCCGCATCGACGCGGATCTCGGCGGGCGTGCCGCTGGCGATGCAGCGTCCGTAGACGAGGACGCTGATGCGATCGGCCAGCGCGAAGACGGCATCCATGTCGTGCTCGACGAGGACGATGGTGTGGCGCCGCTTCAGAACATGCAGCAGATCGATCATGATGGCCGAATCCGCCTGCCCCATCCCGGCCATCGGCTCGTCGAGGAGGAGCAGCCGCGGCTTGGTGGCAAGCGCGATGGCGAGCTCGAGCTGCCGCTGCTCGCCATGTGCCAGGAGGCCGGCGGGAACATCCGCGCGCCCCGCCAGCCCGATCTCGGCGAGAATGGCACGCGCCGGACCGCGTAGCGCCTCGTCGCGCCGCGCGGCGCGCCAGAAGCGGAAACTGTGTCCGCTATGCGCCTGGACCGCGAGAGCGACGTTGTCGAGCGCGGTGAACTCGCGGCACAGCGAGGCGATCTGGAACGAGCGCGCAAGGCCGCGCTGCGAGCGCGCCGGCATGGCGAGCGCGGTGATGTCGGCGCCAGCGAAGCGGATGCGTCCCGAGGACGGCGCGATCTCGCCGGCAAGCTGAGCCACCAGCGTCGTCTTGCCGGCGCCATTCGGGCCGATGATCGCATGCAGCTCGCCCTCGACGACCGAAAGCGACAGACGGTCGGTGGCCGTGACGCCGCCGAAACGCTTGACCAGCCTGTCGGTGGCGAGAAGCGGCTCAGCCATCGTCCGCCCGCCCGACGAGGGCGCCGTAGAGGCCGCGTTTGGCGAACAGCACGATGACGATGAGAACCGGCCCGAAGATCGCTTGCCAATGCGTCGTCGCGCTGCCGAGGAGCAGCTCGAGGACGAGATAGGCGGCGGCGCCGAGCAGCGGTCCGATCAGCGTTCCCATGCCGCCGAAGACGACCATGACGATGTACTCGCCGGAGCGCGTCCAGGCCAGGTCGGCTGGGCTGACGTAGTTCTGGCCGTTGGCGAGCAGCACGCCGGCGAGACCGGCGATCGCGCCCGACATGACGAAGGCGGCAAGCCGGTAGCGCTCGGTGGCGAAGCCGATCGCCCGCAGGCGACGCTCGTTCTGCCGGCAGCCCTGCAGCACCATGCCGAAGCGCGATCCGACCAGCCGCCGGCAGCAGACGATCACGGCGATCAGCACGGCGAGGACGAGGTAGTAGAAGGTCAGCCTGCCATCGAGATCGAGCCCGCCGAGCCGCGAGCGGCCGGCCATCTGCAGCCCGTCCTCGCCACCGTATTTCTGGAGCGCGATGACGAAGAAATAGAGCATCTGCGCGAAGGCCAGGGTGATCATGATGAAGGCAATGCCGGTCGTGCGCAGCGAGACCAGACCGATGACCAGCGCCGCCAGCGCCGCCGCCGCGACCGCCAGCGGCCAGGCGATGACGGCGTTGTCGGTGCCGGGAATGACCATCGGCCAGGCGAGCAGCGGCTCGCCGGCCGCCGCGTGATAGGCGAGTATCGCCGTGACATAGGCGCCGATGCCAACGAAGGCGGCATGGCCGAAGCTGACCATGCCGCCATAGCCGAGGATGAGGTCGAGACTGACCGCGGCGATCGCCATCACCGCGATGCGGGTGAAGAGGCGGATATAGAAAGGCTCGCCGAGAGACTGGGCGACCAGCGGCCCGAGGACGAGCACGGCAAGACCGCAGGCGAGCAGCGCCATGCCTGATATCGGAGCCGAACCGGCGCGTTTCGCCTCAGCCATGCGCGGCAAACAGCCCTTGCGGGCGCCAGAACAGGACGACCGCCATCAGCACGTAGATGCCCATGTCGGCGAGGGCGGGTGGCAGCAGGATGCGGCCGAACGTGTCAATGAGCCCGACGAGCAGCGCCGCGACGAAGGCGCCGCGTACCGAGCCGATGCCGCCGATGACGATGACCACGAGGGTGAGGATGAGGATCCCGTCGCCCATGCCGACCTGCACCGCGAGAAGCGGGCCGGCCATCGTGCCGGCCAACCCTGCGAGCGCCGCGCCGAGGCCGAAGACGAGGGTGAAGAGCGACTTGATGTCGATGCCGAGCGCGCCGACCATCATGCGGTCGGACGCACCGGCGTGGATCAGCATGCCGAGCCGCGTGCGGGCGATGATGAGGTAGAGCAGCAGCGCGACGAGGATGCCCGTGGCGATGATGGCGAGGCGGAAGGCGGGATAGGCGATGCCCGGCCACAGCGCGACGGTGCCGGCGAGCGTCGCCGGTAGAGTCATGCGCAGCGGCACCGCGCCCCACAGGATGCGGGTCATCTCGTTGAGGAAGAGGATGAGGCCGAAGGTGCACAGCACCTGGTCGAGGTGATCGCGGCCATAGAGCGTGCGCAAGGTCGCCATCTCGATGACGATGCCGATCGCGGCCGTCGCCGGCACGGCGATCGCCACGGCGAGGACGAAGGAGCCGGTCCATTGCTGCAGCGACGCCGCAAAATAGGCGCCCAGCATGTAGAGCGAGCCATGCGCCAGATTGACCACGTTCATGATGCCGAGCACCAATGTCAGCCCGGCCGCCATGAGGAACAGCATGATGCCGAGCTGCAACCCGTTCAGCCCTTGCTCGACGAGCAACAGCGCGCTCACCTTGTTACGTCGTCGCGTCGCGCCAAATCATGTCCCCCACGCTGTTTCCTGCCAGCATAGTCAGCGGCAGTCGCCTTCGCCAAGCCCGACGCGGCGCCGCGATCTTCTGGCGTATCGCCGCTGTGCCATGCCAGACTGGGCGCTCCATCAAGCTCGATCGTGCGGTTCCAGGTCGCCCCCGCCTCGACGACGCGTCGCGGAGCTCGGCCGGCGAGGAAGAAGGACAGAGCGCCATGACACATTGCTTCACCATCATTGCGCCCGGCGCCATGGGCAGCGCGGTCGCGCGGCGCATGCATGAGCGCGGCGCCACGGTGCGCACCTCGCTCGCCGGACGGAGCGCGACGAGCGCGCAACGCGCCGCCGAATGCGGCATGGTTGCCGTCGACAGCGAGCGCGAGCTGGTCGATGGGGTCGATATCGTGCTCTCGATCGTGCCGCCGGGCGAGGCGGTCGCGCTCGCCGAGCGGCTCGTTCCGGTCCTCGCCAGCGCCGCTCACAAGCCGCTCTACGTCGACTGCAACGCCGTCAACCCGACGACGGTCGCGCGCATCGTCGCGGTGCTGGAGCCGAGCGGCGTGCCGTTCGTCGACGGTGGGATCATCGGCGCCCCGCCGAAGCGCGAGGGTGCGGGGCCGCGCTTCTACCTGTCCGGCCACGTGGCGGCACAGGCCGCGGTACTGCGCGATTACGGCGTCGACATCCGTCTCCTCGACGGGCCGCTCGGCACCGCCTCGGCGCTCAAGATGTCCTATGCCGGCATCACCAAGGGGTTGACCGCGCTCGGCACGGCAATGATGCTCGGCGCGGCGGCGAACGGCGCGGCGGCGGCGCTGCTCGCCGAGCTGGGCGAAAGCCAACCGAACCTCCTCGCCTATCTGCGCCGCAGCATGCCCGACATGTATCCCAAGGCCTATCGCTGGGTCGCCGAGATGCACGAGATCGCCGGCTTTCTCGCCGATGATTCGGGCGCGAGCCAGATCTACGAAGGCATGGCCGGGCTCTACCAGAGCATCGCCAAGGCGGCGGGCGAGGCGCGCGGGCCCGGCGATGCGATCGCGACGCTGGACGAGGTGCTCGCCGGCGGCTCCAAATAGGCGGAACAACCCGGAGGTCACGCCATGTGGCACAACATGTGGAAGGAATTTCGCGAGTTCGCCATTCGCGGCAGCGTTATCGACCTCGCGGTGGGCGTCGTCATCGGCGCCGCCTTCGGCAAAATCGTCACCTCGTTCGTCAACGACGTGCTGATG
>DATAQP010000315.1:0-3251 GCA_036264595.1 Allostellaceae bacterium | reverse complement strand
AGCGGCCGATATTGTTCTGATAGACGGTATAGGTCGCGGTCGAGGCGAGATAGACGATGTCGGTCTTCGCCTTGCCCTTCGCAGGCCGCACGAAGAAGGCGATCTGGAATCGCGCCTCCGCCGCGGTCAGCCAGGCGGCGTAGCAGCCGCTGCGCAGATCCTCGGGCACGGTGAAGGTAAAATCCGTCTCCCAGCGCGCATCGGCGATGTCGTCCTCGTGGAAATGAATGGCGCCGTATTGCCGCGGCGCGTTGCGCCAGTTCATCTCGCTGCCGTCCCAATTGTGCCCGGTCATGGCGCGCGCCGGCAAGTTGACGGTGAAGCCGTCAAGCCGGTTCGGCGAGACGTCGCGGATGATCTCGCTCGACATGTCGCGCGAGAAATCCCAGCGCGCGACGACTGCGTTCTCCAGCCCGGAGGGCACAGCATCGCCGGCGAGCAGCGCCATCTCGGCGCGGGTCAGGGCGCGGTCGGCGACGATCGGCCGGTCGATCTTGCCGTTGAAATGCCCGCCGACGCGCGGCAGGCCACGATCCTCGCCGTCGTACCAGGCGGCGATGAGGAAGGGCGACGCTGCAGATTTGAAGCTGCCGGTCATCGCCGCGCGCTTCTCGACCGGCGCGCGATGCACCATCGTCTTGTCAGCGAGGAGCTCCTGGTAGAGGCGGACGACGCCGCTCGCGCGGTCGTAGCTCGCCGCGACGAAGTACCATTTGCGGGTCAGCAGCGGAATTTCGCTGGCGAGCACGAAGGCCGCCGCCTTGCCGTCGCCGATCCTGAGCTCGAGCGTGCCGCCGGCGCCGATCATCAGCCCGAAGCCGCTGTCCAGCGTCTCGCTCCAAGTCCCGGCGATCGCCTGGCGGCCGCGCCCCGGCAAAGTCGGCCAGATGAAGGCTTGCAGCGAGAAGCTCTCGAGCGCAGCGAGACGCGGATGCGTCGGCACCATCGCCCAGGAGCCGCAGCGCAGCGCCTGCTCGCGCGCGAGATACTCGCCATTCGCCGGCGTCTCGACGATCTCGCGGCGGAAGGGCGGCGCTTGGGGCCCGGCCTCGGGGCTCAGCACGCGGACGATCTCGGCACGATAGCGCGCGGCGCCGCTGCAGCTCACCTTGAACGCGATCGTCTCGCCTGCCGCGACGCTGATGCGGTCGGCGTAGCCCATGAGCACGGTCATTACCTATTCCTCGAGCACGAGCGGCGCTCCGGCGAGCGCTTCCCAGCGCAACCGGAAGACCTCCCATTCCGCCGCCTCGAGGCTGTCGAAGCTGGTATTGGTGAGCACCGGCGGCCCGTTATTTCCGTCGGTCAGCCGCGCCAGGGTCCATTGCGCGTGCGGCTGGGTCATGATCAGCACGTAGCGCCCGGCGATCTCGCGGCTGCGCATCAGATTGAGCAGGTATTGCAGGTCGGGGCTGTGCGCGCCGAACGGCTTGCCCTTGAACTCGCGCGCGAGGTCGAGGCGGCTGGGATCGAATTGGTACACTGCGGCCGCGCTAGCTCTTTATGATGTTCCAATAGACGACGACGGCCGCCGGCACGACGCCTTCGATATTCTTGCGCCAGACGAAAGGCGGGTCGAACTGGCCGAGCAGCGCGTAGGGTTGCTCCTCCATCAGGCGCCGATGGTAGGTATCGAGAATGGCCAGCCGCGCCGCCATGTCGGGTGCGGCGAGGAACTGCCCGCGCAGCTTCTCCGCCTGCTCGTCGCACGGCCAGCCCGACCAGTTCTTGCCGTCGCACGGCATCGGCACGCCGATGCTGCTGAGCGGATGGTGGAAAGTCGAGCCGGTGCCCCAGGAGGTGAAGAGGTTCCAGCCGCCCTTCGCCGGATCGTCCTTCATCACCTGGCGCTGCACGACGTTGCCCCAGGCCATGACCTGGAGATCGACATCGACGCCGATCTTCTGCAGCGTCGCCGCCGCCACGCGCGCCATGACGCCGATCTGCGGCAGCTCGTCGGTGGTGATGAAGACAAGCTTCTCGCCCTTGTAGCCCGCCTCGGCGAAAAGCTGCTTGGCCTTGGCGAGATCCTGCTTGCGGTAGGGCTCGGAGCCGACCTCCGTGCCATAGGGCGCGCCGCAGATGAAATAGGAGTAGCAGATCTTCCACCATTTCTGATCACCATAGGCGGCGGCCATGAAGTCGCTCTGGTCGAAGGCATAGGCGAGCGCCTGCCGCGCCTTTGGGTTGTTGAACGGCGGAAACAGGCTGTTGACGCGCAGGAAGCCGAAATTGCCGAAGGGCGCAAGCTTGCCGACGACGACATCCTTGTTCTTGTCGAGGGTCGGCAACACGTCGTTGGTCGGCGAATCCCAGAAATCCGCCTCGCCCTTGCCGATCGCCAGCGCCGCGGTGGTGGCATCGGGAATGACGTTCCATTCGACGCGGTCCACCTTGACCACCTTGCCGCCGGTCAACCCGTCGGGGGGCTCGCTGCGCGGCACGTAGTCGGCGTTCTTGTCGAAGACGATCTTCGAGCCGGGCTGCCATTCGGCACGGTTGAACTTGAAGGGGCCGGAGCCGATCGTCTCGGTGATCGGCACGTTGGGGTCGCTCAGCGCCTCCTTCTCGCGGTAGATGACAGGCATCTGCCCTCCGGCCGAGCCGAGCGAGAACTCGACGAAGGGATAGGGTTCCTTGAGGATGATGCTGAAGCTGCGCTCGTCGATCCCCTTCATCTCGGCGATCTTGGCGGCGAGCTTCTGGCCCATCACGTCGCGCACCATCCAGCGCTTGAGCGACGGGATGACGTCCTTGGGCGTAACCGGCTGGCCGTCATGGAACTTGAGGCCGGGACGGAGGGTGAAGGTATAGGTCAGCTTGTCGGGCGAGATCGTCTCGCTCTCGACCATCTGCGGCTTAGGCTGGAAATGCGCATCCCACGCGTAGAGCGTGTCATAGACCATCAGCGCGTAGATCTTGGTGACCTGGATCGAGTTGAAATGGGTGTCGAGCACCTTGAGGTCGGCCTGCGGGATGACATGCAGAACCTTCTGCTCGGCAAGGGCCGGCGGTGCGATCGCAAGGCATAGAGCGAGCAGCGCGGACGACAAGAGAGTATTTGGTCTGCCCGCGATACCGTTCATGGTCGCCCCCGTCATCCCATCTCGATAGCGAAAGCGTGGCGCCAGCAACCGGTCGCGTCAAGCGGTCTCTCCTCGCGCCCGGACCGCACGGTCGGATTGATCGCTCGCCACCTTATGCCGTCATCACCGGGCTTGACCCGGTGATCCACGTCACGCCACCACCAT
>DATAQP010000299.1:0-10065 GCA_036264595.1 Allostellaceae bacterium | reverse complement strand
GATGTTCTGGCTGACGAAAGTCGGCGCGAAGTCTCCCGTCGCCCTGTAGCTGTAGATCACTGCGGGAGAGCTGGTGAGCAACTGGGATAGACGGGCATACGCTGCGGCTTTCTCCTCCTCTGCCGCCTTGCGTGCCGTGATGTCGCTCCATGACCCGACGATCTCCAACGGTACGCCGTCGACATCGCGGATCAGATGCTGCTCGTCGTTCACCCAGCAATAGGAGCCATCCTTGCGGCGAAACCGATACTCCACCACGTGGTCCCCGTTCTGTAAGAAACCGGATATGGCGTTCTCGACGCGGGCGAGATCGTCGGGGTGGACCCGGTCGCGCCAGAAGGACGGATCCTCCAGGTACTCGGCTGGCGCGTAGCCGAACACGCCGATGATATTGTCGCTGACAAAGGCCGGCGCAAAATCGCCGGCCGCCTTGAAGCTGTAGATCACCGCAGGTGACGACCTCAGCAATCGCGCCAGACGCTCGTGCGCCGCGGCCTCCACCTCCTTCAACTGCTGACGGGCTTTGGTCTCGCGCTCGCGTGTGGCGTTCCTTATGGTCTGCTCGATGATCGCGGCGGCGCCCTCGGTATCGAAATCGACCGGCGATATGTGGAGGGCTTGATGCAAGGCCGCCGTGGCGTTCCTGGCGTATTCGCTCGGTGTCGTCATGGCGTGAGACCCCCTGCGCGAAATTCGCGGATTGCACTCAATTCTACCACAATGGCACCGAGTGTGGCCCGCCATGCATTTCTCGCCGGCACTTCGGCTGCCCGCGCCGCCGCGCGTCGTCGGTGCGGGATGGCCGAAATCGTCCGCGAATGTGACGATTGGGCCGTACGGTTCTCGGTCATTGGAGCCTGGGCGCATCCGCATGCGGACGCTACTCGACGGATGAGGTCCCAGTTCCGCTTCGAGGGATTGGCTTGTCGCATTGCAGCGTCGCGCCATTACGCGGCGTGTACGGGCGAGAAATCCGCCGACCTCGCCGCGCAGCCGGTCGGACAACCGGGCTTGCATTAAGACTGGCCTAAGCGGTCGAGCGGCCGCCACCTCTCTGGATAACCATCTGGAACGCCGGTAATATTTCCGGCGAGCGGCGCCGGGGTGGTGCCGAAGCCCGCACGACGCCCCATATCTCACTTCCCTCTCGCGAGTTGGAACCGCCGTATGTCGCAAGAAACCGACGCCCTCACCCTGCTCACCGACATCATCGCGCGCGCGCGCCGCGCCGGCGCCGACGCCGCCGACGCGGTGCTCGTCGAGGGCGCCTCGATCGCCCATGCCCAGCGCCTCGGCAAGACCGAGAAGCTCGAGCGCTCCGAGAGCTACGATCTCGGCCTGCGCGTCCTCTTCGGCAAGCGCCAGGCCATCGTCTCGTCGAACGACCGCTCGGCCGCCGCGCTCGGCGCGCTGGTCGAGCGCGCCGTCGCGATGGCGCGCGTCGTGCCCGAGGATCCGTTCTGCGGCATCGCCGATTCAAGCGAGATCGCCAGCGAGTTTCCCGATCTCGACACCTGCGATCCCGACGAGCCGCAGGCCGAGACGCTGATCGCGCGCGCCAAGCTGGCCGAGGAGGCGGCGCTTGCCGTGCCTGGCGTCACCAACTCCGAAGGCGCAGAGGCGAGCTGGAGCCGCGCCGTCGTCGCCCTCGCCGCCTCGAACGGCTTCGCCGGCGCCTATCGCGACAGCGGCTACGGCGTCAGCGCCGCCGTCCTCGCCGGCTCGGGCACCGCGATGGAGCGCGACTACGATTATTCGAGCGCCGTCTACGCCGCCGATCTGCAGGATCCCGCCGCCATCGGCAAGAGCGCCGGCGAGCGCGCGGTGCGGCGGCTCGGCGCCCGCAAGGTGGCGACCTGCAAGGTGCCGATCATCTTCGACCCGCGCGTCTCGCGCAGCCTGGTCGGCCATCTCATCGGCGCCATCACCGGCCCGGCGATCGCGCGCGGCACCAGCTTTCTCAAGGACAGTCTGGGCAAGCGCATCTTCCCCGAGGCGATCACCATCATCGACGATCCGCATCGCCGTCGCGGCCTGCATTCCAAGCCCTTCGACGGCGAGGGCATCGCCAATCGCCGCCGCGCCATCATCGAGAACGGCGTCCTCACCACCTGGCTGCTCGATTTGCGCTCGGCGCGGCAGCTCGGCCTCAAGACGACCGGCCACGCCTCGCGCGGCGCCTCCTCGCCGCCTTCGCCCTCGCCGACCAATCTCTGGCTCGAGCCCGGCGCCGTCACCCAGCAGGAGCTCATCGGCGACGTCGCCAAGGGGTTCTACGTCAACGAGCTGATGGGCATGGGGGTGAACGGCGTCACCGGGGATTACAGCCGTGGCGCCGCCGGCTTCTGGATCGAGAACGGCACGCTCGCCTATCCGGTCAGCGAGGTCACCATCGCCGGCAATTTGAAGGAGATGTACCAGCATCTCACCGCCGCCAGCGATCTCGAGTTCAAGACCGGCAACGACGCCCCGACCCTGCGCGTCGACGGCATGATGCTGGCGGGAAGCTGACTCGGTCCAGAGGAAAACGTTGAACCACGAAGGACGCGAAGAGCACGAAGGGATTTCCGGCGCTTCACGCCTTCCCTTCTACTTCGTGTCCTTCGTGGTAAATCGTTCTTCTGATCCTTAGGCGGCGCTGTGCCGCTTCGCCAGGGTGAATCCCGCCGCCTCGAGCGCAGCGGCGATGCGTCCGATCTCCGCCGCGCCGAGCTTGACCAGCGGCGGGCGGACGAAGGCGTGCTCCTGGCGGCCGAGCAGCACCAGCGCCTCCTTCATGCGGTTGTGCATGTCGATGAAGGGATCGGCGTAGAACGCCTCGGCGAGCGGGTTGAGCCGGTCGTTGAGGGCGCGCGCCGCGGCGAGATCGTTGTCGCGCACCGCAGCGAAGAGCGCGGCCTGGAGATCGGCGACGACACTGCCCATGCCGGACAAGAGGCCGTCGCAGCCGAGCACCAGCGAGGAGAAGAGCCAGGCGCTGTGCGTCGTCAGCACGGCGACCGGCCGCTTGAGGCCGTGCAGCGCGCGGATCTGCCGCTCGTGCAGCGGCACCGCGTTGCACCAGTCCTTGATCGCCCGGATCGTCGGGATCTCCGCGGCGAGGCGGAGCAGCGTCGCCAAGGGATAGCCCTGGCCCGTGGCGAGCGGGTATTGGAAGACGATGAGCGGCAAATCGCTCGCGGCGGCGATCGCCTTGAAATGCGCCAGCGCCTTCTCGGCGCTCTGGCCGAGGGTGAAGGAGCCGGGCGGGAAGACCAGCAGCGCCGAGGTGCCGCCTTCCGTCGCCATGCGGGCGATGCGCGCCGCCTCGGCGCTGCCATCGGCATAGATGCCATGGACCAGCGGCACGCGCTCGCCGACCGCCTCCATCGCCACGGCCAGCACGCGGCGCTGCTCCTCGAAGCTGCACGAGGCGACTTCCGTCGAATGCGCGTTGATGGTGATCGCGGTGACGCCCTTGGTCGCGGCGAGCTCGTCGAGATGGCGACGGAATCCGGCCTCGTCGATGGCGAGGTCGCTGGCGAAGGGGAGGATTGCGGCGGGAATCACGCCGTGCGGCACGAACTCGCGGAAACGCGGCATCTTGCGGTCTCCTCTAGCGCTCCCCGCCAGCATAGCCCGCGCGCCCGCGCGGTGCCACAAGTCAGGGCGAATTCGCGCCGGTCCGGCTCACCACGACGCGCTCGAGATCGGCGGCGAGATGGGCGCGCGCGAAGTGGCGGCGCGCCTCGTCCAGCACCTCCGCGCCGCCATAGCGCTCGGAGATATGCGTGAGGTAGAGCGCGCCGACGCCGCATTCGGCGGCGAAGCGCCCGGCCGCCGCGGCCGTAAGGTGGCCGCGCTGCCGCGCGAGCCGGCCGTCGCGGGCGAGGAAGCTCGCCTCGACGACGAGCGCGTCGACGCCGCGCGCGGCATCGCACAGCGAATCCGTCTCCTCGACATCGCCGATGACGACGATGGCGGCGCCCGGAAGCTGGGGGCCGAGCACCGCATCGGGCTCGATGCGCCGCCCGTCCGCCAGGATGACGGCGACGCCATGGGCGAGGTCGTGCCAGGCCGGTCCCTCCGGAATGCCGAGCGCGGTCGCGAGGGCGGGCTCGAGATGGCGCCGCCCGAGCTCGCAAAAGCGAAAGCCGAAGCTGTCGGTGTCGCGATGGCGCACGCGGAAGCAGTCGATGCGGAACCCGTCGCCTTCCCAGACGCGTCCCGGCATCAGCGCCTCGAGCGTGAGGGCGAGGGGCGGCCGCCCGTCCCATACCGTGTCGACGAGATAGCGCTGGACGAAGCGCAAGGTCGCCTTGCCGCCATGGATGGTGAGCGCGCGATCGTCCGCCTGCAGGGCGAGTGTCGCCGTCAGCCCGGCAAGGCCCAGCACATGGTCGAGATCCTCATGGGTCAGGAGGATGCGGTCGATGCGGCGATAGCCGGCGCCGCTGCGGCGAAGCTGGCGCTGCGTGCCCTCGCCGCAATCGATCAGCACACGATGGCGGCCGAACCGGACGAGCAGCGCCGGCAGGCCGCGCTCGACCGAGGGAACGCTGCCCGCCGTGCCGAGAAAGACGAGTTCGAACATGCTCCACCGCCGCGCTGTCGGTTGCGGACAGCTTACATCAGAACCCATCCATCAGAACCCATCGTTGCCGCACGCAGCCCCTCCGCCGCCGCACGCAAGCCCCTTCCCCGTTGGGGGGGAGGGTTGGGACTAGTGTCATTCAGGCTCCGACATCACCCCCACCCTGACCCTCCCCCCTTGAGGGGCTCGCAAGGGGGGAGGGGATTGGTCGGCGTTGCACGGGGTTGGAATCGCCGCCAAGGATCGCTATTACGTCGCTTGGCAATGAGGCAAACCATCACGAAGATCGGCCCCCATGACTGACACACCGACCGACACGCCGACCGATACGCCGCCCGATCACCTCTCGAACAATCCGAAGAGCCCGCATTACGATGCCGCCATTCTCGAGCGCGGGGTCGGCATCGTCTTCGATGGCAAGGAGAAGACCAATGTCGAGGAGTACTGCGTCAGCGAGGGCTGGATCCGCGTCGCCGCCGGCAAGACCGTCGACCGCCACGGCAATCCGCTGACCATCAAGCTGCGCGGCACGGTCGAGCCCTATTTCCGCGGCGAGAAGCCGGCCGGATAGCGCCAAGCAGGCCGCCATCGCAACTTCGTGTTTCGCGCCAGAGGGCAGGTCGTCTCAGAATGGGACGCCTGAGAACCCAATGCCCGCGATCGGGAGGGCACCATGCGACGCTTGGCCGTGTTGATCTGCTCTCTTGTCCTCGCCGCCTGCGCCTCGTCGCCACCCGTCGCGACGCAGGAAGCCGCGGCGCATCAGCTCATGCAATGCAACCGGTAGCGGCGGCGATTAGAGCGCGCCGCTCGCCCTGAGCCGCGCGGGGTTGCCGAGCGCCGTCGCGCCGGCGGGCACATCGCGCGTCACCACGCTGCCGGCGCCGATCACGGCATCGTCGCCAATGGTGACGCCGGGCAGGATGATGGCGCCGCCGCCGATCCACACGTTGCGGCCGATGGTGACCGGCCGGCCGAGCTCCAGCCCCGTGCGGCGCTGCGCCGGATCGCGCGGGTGGTCGGCGGCATAGATCTGCACCGCCGGTCCGATCTGCGTCGCGGCGCCGATCGCGACCGCGACGACGTCGATGATGACGCAGTTGAAATTGAGGAAGACGTCATCGCCGAGCGAGATGTTGTAGCCGTAATCGCAGAAGAAGGGTGGCCTCACCACCACCCCAGACCCGACCGCGCCCAGCCGCTCGCGCAGCAGCGTATGGCGCTTCTCGACCGAGAGGGCGAACGCGGCGTTGTAGCGCGCCATCCACGCCTTGGTGTCGCGCTGGTCCGTCTGGATTTCGGCATCGCCGGCGCGATAGAGCGCGCCTGCCAGCATCTTCTGCTTCTCGCTGCGCCCGTCTTGCGCAATGGGGTCCTCTCCCATGCCCGCCTCCTGCCGGTGACAACGCCGCGGCGGCCGTAAACGCTCCCTCGCGCCCTGTTTCCTTGCGCATGTGAAGCTGCTCACAAGCCAAGCGGCAATTTGTGCGCTTCAATGCGCGCAACGCCACGGATGGGACTGCACCTTCACCAGAGCGCCTCCGGCTCACAGGAACGAGGTGACCGATGTCCGCCGCCATACCGATCGCCACTTTCGGCTCGTCCATCCTCACCCCGCTCTCGCTGGTCATCCTCTGCTTCCTGATGCCGATGGCGGTGCTGGTCGGCCGCCACAACATCAAGAAATTCCGCCAGCGCCTCCTCCTCGGCCTCGAGCAGACCTACGAGCATGCCGCCGGCTCGGCTGAACCGCTGCGCCTAGTGCCGTCCTTCGAGATCGCCCGCTACAAATATGATTTGACGAGCAGCGAGCCGGCCTTCGAGGAGGGCGCTCATCGCGGCCGCCGGGCGGAGGCCGATTCCGGTGAGGCCGGCGCGCTCGACCGGGCGCTGCGCGCCCGCCGCCGCAGCGCCTTCTGGCGCGATCACAGCATTTATATGCTGCCCGGCCTCATCCTGGTCGCCGTCTCGTTCAGCGGCTTCCTCACCGTCTTCATGACGGCGAATGACGGCGAATTCTGGACTCACCGCAATTTCCTTCTCTCGGGCCTCAGGACCGAGCTCGGCGATGCAGATCTCGCCGCCTATCAGCTGCATACCGGCGCCGCGATCTCCGCCGCCTTTCTCGGCGCCTATATCTGGGGGATCCTCTATCTCATCCGGCGCATCGCTAATTACGACCTCTCGCCGATCTCGTTCCTCAGGGTCTCGGCGCAGATCGTGCTCGCCTGCTTCACCGTCGCCGTCCTTCGTCACCTCGTCGACGCCTCCAGCTCGGTCAACGTCGTCGAGGGGCGGCTCTTCGTCGGCATCGCCTTCCTCATGGGCTTCTACCCGACGCTCGGCCTCGACGCGTTGGTCGACCGCTTTCCCCAATTGAAGCTGAAGCGCGTCGATCCCCATTCCGCTTTGCTCTCGCGCTCGCTGCCGCTCGAGATGATCGACGGCATGGATAGCTTCATCCGCTTCCGCTTCGTCGAGTTCGAGATGGAGGACGTGCAGAACCTGGCGACGGCGAATCCGGTCCTGCTCTTCGTCGAGACGCCCTACGGCCTCTTCGAGGCGCTCGACTGGGTGGCGCAGGCCCAGCTCATCACCGCGGTCGGGCCGCAGCGGGCGAAGCTGCTGCGCGACATTTCCATCCGCACGATCTTCGACCTCGAGCAGGCGGAGACCGAGCCCGCCCTGCTGCCGCTCCTCGCCGACATCCTGTTCTGCGACGCCGCCGGCCCCGCGGTCACCGCCGCGGCGGCGACCACAACGACCGGCACCGCCGCCGCAACCGCGCCGGCAGAGGCGGCACTTCCCGCCATGCCGGCGCTGACCCTATCGCGCGATGCCGACACCCGCGCCAAGGCGGCGCAGTGCCTCTGCCGCTCGATCGCCTCGACCCTGCACGTCGCGCGGCTGCGCCAGCTCTGGAATGTCATCTATGATATCATTGGCCCCGAGCTGCCGCGCAAGACCGGCTGGGTCCCGCGCATCGCGGCGGAGTAGGGGCGCGCAGGATGTCGGGGCGATCGAATGCCGAGGCGGCGAAGCTGAAGGCGGCGGCGACCTACAATGCCGCCGCGGACCATTTCGACGACGAGCCGCTCGGCTTCTGGGCGCGCATCGGCTGGCGGACGATCGAGCGTCTCGATCTCCCCTTGGGCGCGACCGTGCTCGACGTCGGCTGCGGTACCGGCGCCTCCGCCCTTCCCGCGGCGGAGAAAATCGGTCCCAGGGGTCGGGTCATCGGCGTCGATCTGGCGGAAAATCTGCTGGCGATCGCGCGGCAGAAGGCGGCGTCCCGCGGTCTCGCGAATCTGCAATTCGAGACCGGCGATATGGGGCGGCTCGGCTATCCCGATGGTCATTTCGACGCGGTCGTCAGCGTGTTCTCGATCTTCTTCGTGCCCGACATGGCCGCGCAGGCGCGCGAATTGTGGCGCATGGTCCGGCCGGGCGGCACGCTCGCGATCACGACCTGGGGCCCGCGCGTGCTCGAGCCCGGGACGACGGCCTGGTGGAGCGCGGTCGAGGAGGTGCGCCCCGATCTCGTCAACACGGTCAGCCCCTGGGATCGCATCACCGAGCCCGCCGCGCTGCGCGCGCTGCTGCGCGACGCGGGGATCGCCGGCGTCGAGATCGTGACGGAGGAGGGATACCAGACCCTGCGCTCGCCGGAGGATTGGTGGGCGATCGTCCTCGGCACCGGCTTTCGCTGGACGGTCGAGCAGATGGGGCGGGAGGCGGCCGAGCAGGTCCGTTCCGCCACTCTCGCGCAGCTGCGCCGCGGCGCCGTCGACGCGGTCGAGACGAACGCGCTCTTCGCGACCGCCCGCAAATCGGCATAGCGGGAGCTTGCCGTTCGAGGCAGGCGATCAAGCGATCGTCGGGGCGGCGCCCGCTGGTCGGGGATGCGACGATAGCGCCTGCGGATCAGTGGGCCGGATCAGCGGGAGTGATGAAGAGGGTCGTGATCTTCGAGGATATGCTGCAAATGCCCGCGCATCGCCGTGTGTTTGGAGCACACCCGGAATGAGCGCACGACGAAGACCAATACGCCGCAGCCGGCGAGGGCGGCGACGATCCACAGAACCGTGTGCAGGGACATGTCCACGTTCATCGCAGCCTCCCATCGGAGTAGCCCAGGCGGCTCTCTCCTCGCGAGTGCCTGTCGGGACCCCGGCCCAGCGATGGCGAAATCATAGACCGCGAGCCGCTCCGTGCTGTGGCAAACCTATGTGCAAACGGCTGTCCGCCAGCGCGGTCGATGCGAGCGGGTCGGTCGGCGCGGCCGCTCAGGCGCCGCCGCCTGCCTTTAAAAACAGGCAACCGGGGAGGCGGAGGGTCAGCGTTCTTCACGATCAAGGTCTCCATGAACCGATGCGGAAACGATTTGTTTCCACGGACGCTGACTCCGCCCCGTTGCACATATAACGCCGGGGTCCAAAAATCGTTCATTGCCTAGTATTTCCGCCAGGCCATGCTGTTTCTGGACGAAACGAGGTGACGACATGCTGAGCGCGATTGGTTGCCCGTACTTCCGCAAGGCGTTCGCTTGGTGCGTCCCGATAGGAGCGCTCGGCGGGCTGGTTGGTCTTGGTGGCGGCGAGTTCCGCCTCCCCGTGCTGATATACGCCATCGGCTTTGGCGCGAGGTCGTCAGTCCCCGTGAACCTGTTGACCAGCTTGATCACGCTGGCCTTCGCGCTTGTCGTCCGCAGCCACATGGTGACGCTTACTTCCCTGCGGGACTACCCTACCTGGAATTGCTGGCCTCGCTATGGGAGGCGTCGTCAGTGCCTTCTACGGAGCGAGACTCGTGAGCGCGATCAGCGACAGGCGTCTCGTCTTGCTCATCGCAGGACTGTTGGCAGCCCTCGGCGTCGTGCTGACTGGGCTATGGAGGTACTGGAAGCTGGACGCGCTGCCACGTGGTCGAGGTGCACAGCGCATCAGTGCGGCGATGGGTGATCCATCATTGGTGCGACGATAGGCGGTCTCGCCGTGGCCTATGCGCCGGTCACGTTCATCAAGTTCCTGCTCGGCCTCGTGCTCATCGCAGCTTCCGGCAAGACGGCGGTAAGCCACCGTCACCCGTAGTAACCCAACGCACACCTAGCATCTACCTCGGCGCCCTTGTGCTTGCACTGCTGGCACCTGAACTGTGCCCCGAGGTGCCTCACAAAGGCGTCTGGTGGGAGCTTTAGCCTCAGCTTCACGACGGGCAGCTCGGCGACATGCCCGCACCGTCCGCACCGCACCGCGACCCAGCGCCCATGGCGAAGGTCCGCAACCCGAGCGATGTACAGCGGAACCATGCGTGGGGACTCGGGCATCCGCTAACCTTGTTCACGATTTGTTCTCACCATATGATGATGACATACGAGAGATGGTCAAGGGTGATCCCATTCGAGAGATGGTCAAGGGTGATCCCATTGCTCTAAGGTTGACTTGGATGGTGGAGGTACGCGTGAAGGTTTTGGCCTCGGCAGTAGCTACGGT
>DATAQP010000296.1:0-12765 GCA_036264595.1 Allostellaceae bacterium | reverse complement strand
CCACCTGGGCGCCGCGCCCTCACCCTCCCGCTTTGCGGGTCCCTCCCTCTCCCGATGGGAGGGGGGTGTCCTCGAGCAAACCGTCCGGCGGGTCGACCACCAGCCGTCCGGCGGCGAGATCGATGTCCGGCACCGTCGCCCGGGTGAAGGGCACCAGCACCGTCCCGCCGCCCTCGCGCGCCACTTCGAGACTGTCGCCGGCGCCGTATTCGTGCACCGCACGAACCTCGCCGAGCAGCGTCCCGTCCCGCAGCACCGCCGCCAGCCCGATGAGGTCGGCGTGGTAGTATTCCTCGTCGCCCGGCGCCGGCAGCTTGGTGCGCGCCACGTAGAGCCGCACCCCCTTGAGCCGCTCCGCCGCGTCGCGATCCGCGATGCCGGCGATCGTCGCGATGACGACGCCCTTGGCCCGCCCGACGGCGCGCAACGCGAAGGAGCGCTGCCCGGTCTCGTCGGCGACCGGGCCGTAGGCGGCGACGTCCTCGGGCGAGGCTGTAAAGCTCTTGATGCGGACAGCGCCGCGCACGCCCTGCGCGCCGGTGATGATTCCGACGCAGATACGCGGCTGCGCTGCCTCGCCCAAGCGCCGCCCTTAGGCCTCGGGCGCTGCCGTCTTGGCCGCCTCGCCAGCGGCCTTGGCGCGCTCCTGCGCCTTTGCCTTGGGCGCCGATTTGGCCGGCGTCTCGCGCCGCTCCGGCTTGGCGACGAACCCGGCATCGCCGAAGAAGCGGGCGACGCGGTCGGTCGGCAGGGCGCCGACGCCGAGCCAATGCTTGATGCGCTCCTCCTTGAGGACGAGGCGGCTGGCATGGTCCTTGTCGAGCATCGGGTTGTAGGTGCCGATCTTCTCGATGAAGCGGCCGTCGCGCGGGCTGCGCGAATCGGCGACGACGATCGAGTAGAAGGGGCGCTTCTTGGCGCCGCCGCGTGCCAACCGGATCTTGAGAGCCATGGATGTCCTTTCGCGTGAGTTCAGGTCGGGATGTGACAGACCGCCTCGATCCGGTGACCGTCCGGATCGATGACGAAAGCGCCGTAGTAATTCGCGTGGTAGCGCGGCCGAAGGCCGGGCGCGCCGTAATCGCGCCCGCCGGCGCCGAGCGCCGCCGCGTGGAAGGCGTCGACGGCGGGCCGGTGGGGCGCCTTGAAGGCGAAGTGGAAGCCGGGCGCGGCAGTGGCGCCGGCCGCCGCAACGATCCAGAAGTCGCGCGGATGGACCACTCCTGGGCCGGCATCGGTCGGGCTGTAGCCCGAACCCTCGCCGTGATCGAGGCTGCGCCGATAGCCGAGCGGCGCCAGCGCCGCGTCGTAGAAGGCGCGGCTGCGGGCGATATCGCCGACGCCGATGGTGAGATGGTCGATCATCCGCGGAAGCCGCCGCCCACGCCGCCCATGCCGGGCGGCAGCAGGCCGGCGAGGCCGTGCCGGCCGAGCCCCTTCTTGCCCAGCTTGGAGACCTTTTTCATCATGTGCGCCATGTCCTGGTACTGCTTCAGCAGCCGGTTGATCTCGGGCACCGTGGTGCCCGAGCCGGCGGCGATGCGCAGGCGGCGCGAGGCGTTGAGCAGCTTGGGATTCTTGCGCTCCTTCTTGGTCATCGACGAGATGATCGCCTCCTGGCGGCGGATCATCCCGTCATCGACCTTGGCCTCGCCGAGCTGCTTCTTGATCTTACCGATTCCGGGAAGCATCCCCATCATGCCGCTCATGCCGCCCATCTTGCGCAGCTGGCGCAGCTGCCCGGCGAGATCGTCGAGGTCGAAGCTGCCCTTCTGCATCTTGGCGGCGAGCTTCTCGGCCTCCTGCTGGTCGATCGTCTCGGCCGCCTTCTCGACCAGGCCGACGACGTCGCCCATGTCGAGGATGCGGCCGGCGATGCGCTCGGCATGGAAGGGCTCGAGCGCATCGATCTTCTCGCCGGTGCCGACGAACTTGATCGGCTTGCCGGTGATGGCGCGCATCGAGAGAGCGGCGCCGCCGCGCGCATCGCCGTCGATGCGGGTCAGCATGATGCCGGTGATGCCGATGCGCTCGTTGAAGGTCTTGGCGACGTTGACCGCGTCCTGGCCGGTCATCGCATCGGCGACGAGCAGCGTCTCGCTCGGCGAGGTCGCGTCGCGCACCGCGGCGAGCTCGAGCATCAGCGCCTCGTCGATATGGAGGCGGCCGGCCGTATCGAGGATGACGACGTCGTAGCCCTCGAGCTTGCCGGTCTGCACGGCGCGGCGGGCGATCGCCAGCGGCCGCTCGCCGGCGACGATCTGCAGCGAGGCGACCTCGACCTGGCGGCCGAGCACGGCGAGCTGCTCCTGCGCCGCGGGGCGCTGCACGTCGAGCGAGGCGAGCAGCACCTTCTTGCGCTCGCGGTTCTTGAGGCGCAGCGCGATCTTGGCGGCGCTCGTCGTCTTGCCCGAGCCCTGCAGCCCGACCATCATGAGGACGACCGGCGGCACCGCGTTGAGATTGAGGCCGCTATCGCCGGCGCCGCCCAGGGTTTCGACCAGATGGTCGTGGACGATCTTGACGACCATCTGCGCCGGGGTCACCGAGCGCAGCACCTCCTGGCCGACGGCGCGCTCGCGCACCGCATTGACGAAATCCTTGACCACCGGCAGGGCGACATCGGCCTCAAGCAGGGCGATACGGATCTCGCGCAAGGCGGCGGCGACATCCTCCTCACCGAGCGCGCCGTGCCGGCGCAGGCGGTCGAAGACGTCACCGAGACGGTTGCTCAGGCTTTCGAACATGACCCCATCGCAACTGCAAAAGCGCCAGTGCGCGACACTCGCGGACTGGCGGGCTCCCGGCGGGAGAACCGACGCGCTTCCTGGGAAGCGGGCGGAAACTAGGCCGCGGCGGCGGCCCTGTCAACCTCGCGACGGCGCGATCGCGGGTGTGGACCTGCCGCAAATGCCACAATTCCGCCGCCACAATACCTCAGGTCTGTAGCGGACTATCCCGCCCACCGTCCCGTTCTCATCGCGCCTCAGCAAATGCGAGGCGCAACAGATCGGGATCACGTCACATGTTCAGCACGTTCAGGACCCTCCTCGCCGCCAGCGTCGCCCTCCCCCTCGCCACCGGTTTCGCCTTCGCCCAGAGCGCGCCGCCGACGACGACCTCCGTCCCCAACCCGGCTGCGGTCGCCGCGACCGCCCCGGCCGTGGCTCCGTCGATGAGTTCGGCGACGACCTCGACCGCCGCCACCGCCAAGACCTCGAAGGAGCTTGGCGCGCTGAAGGCGACTCCAGCCGACAAGAAGGCGAAGCAGGAGAAGACGAGCGCGGCCACCCCCTCCGGCAAGACGGACGCGGTCAAGACCGCCGCCATCGCGCCCAAGAAGCATCTCGTCAAGAAATCCACGGTCAAGCAGACCAGCATGACAGGCAGCGTTGCGGGTAAGACCGCCGCCCCCGCCGCCAAGAAGCTCTAATCCGCAGCACCTTCACAAGCATCTTCGACGCCGTAAAGCGCAGCATTTTCGCCGGAAAGTCCCTGGGACGCGGCTCAACAAAGCCGCGTCCCCTATTTTTTGCCCCTTCCGCAGCGCCGTGCGCTGCTAGCATTCTGGCCTCGCCACTGGCGGAGGGATGCGATGGACATCGACAAGATCGCGATCGGCAAGGATCCGCCGTTCGACATCAACGTGCTGATCGAGATTCCGCAAGGCGGCGAGCCGGTCAAATACGAGTTCGACAAGGAATCGGGCGCCCTCATGGTCGATCGCTTCCTGCACACCGCGATGTTCTACCCCGGCAATTACGGCTTCATCCCGCATACGCTGGCCGAGGACGGCGACCCTTGCGACGTCTTGGTCGTCGGCCGCACGCCGGTGGTCCCCGGCGCCATCATCCGCTCGCGGCCGGTCGGTGCGCTTTTGATGGAGGACGAGGCCGGGCCCGACGAGAAGATCATCGCCGTGCCGGTCGATACCCTCCACCCCTATTACACGGGCGTTCGGTCCTATCAGGACCTGCCCGTCATCCTACGCGACCAGATCGCTCATTTCTTCCAGCATTACAAGGACTTGGAGAAGGGAAAATGGGTCACGATCGTGCGCTGGATCGGGCCCGAGGAATGCGCCGAGCTGATCCGCAAAGGGATCACCCGCGCGGCCGGCGCGGGGTGACGACGCCGTGACGCAAAGACGGCGTTATTAATGACGCTGCAATCTCCCTGCAATCTCCGCTGCACGATGCTCTGACCATCGGAGAGAGCACACGCTCCCTCTCGATGGTTCCCCCAGCCTCGCCCCGCCCGCCCCCCGGGCGGGGCATCTCTTTGTGGCCTAGCCGCGGGCTCGAGGCGGTCAATCCATTGGACAGGAAACCGCGCCACGCCATATAAGCCGGGCGATGAGCACGACACATTTTGTCAAGATGCACGGCCTCGGCAACGATTTCGTCGTCATCGACGCGCGGCGTGCCGCCTTCCCGCTCGACGAGGCGCGCGCCCATGCCATCGCCGACCGCAAGACCGGGATCGGCTGCGATCAGCTCATCGTCATGGAGGCGCCGCAGCACGATGGCGCCGACATCTTCATGCGCATCCACAACGCCGATGGCGGCGAGGTCGGGGCCTGCGGCAATGCGACGCGCTGCGTCGCCGCCCTGCTTATGGATGAGAGCGGGGGTGACCGTGTCGCCATCGAGACTGCCGCCGGGCTCCTCCAGGCGCGGCCGGCCGCCGGCGGCCGGATCAGCGTCGACATGGGCAAGGCGCGGCTCGAGTGGCAGGAGATCCCGCTTGCCCGCGCGCAGGACACGCTGCATGTCGCGCTGGCGCTCGGTCCGCTCGCCGATCCGGTGTGCACCAATATCGGCAACCCGCACGCGACCTTCTTCGTCACCGACGCGGCGAGCATCGACCTCGCCGCGCTCGGCCCACGTCTCGAGCGCGACACGCTGTTTCCCGAGCGCACCAATGTCGGCATCGCCCAGATCCTCTCGCCCGGGTGCGTTCGCCTCAGGGTGTGGGAGCGCGGTGTCGGCATCACGCGCGCCTGCGGCACCGGCGCCTGCGCCGCCCTCGTCGCCGCCAGCCGCCGCGGCCTGACCGGGCGCACGGCGGAAATCATTCTCGACGGCGGCGCGCTCGAGATCACCTGGCGCGCGGACGGTCACGTGCTGATGACCGGGCCGGTGGCGACCAGCTTCCACGGCAGCTTCGATCTCGCGCAACTCGTCTGAGCGGCAATGTCCGGGCTCGATATCGTCACCTTCGGCTGCCGGCTCAACGTCTACGAATCCGAGATCATCCGGGCGCAGGCCGAGGCCGCCGGGTTGAGCGACGCGGTCATCGTCAACACTTGCGCCGTGACCGCCGAGGCCGAGCGCCAGGCGCGCCAGACCATCCGCCGGCTGCGCCGCGATCGGCCGGATGCCCGCATCATCGTCACCGGCTGCGCCGCGCAGATCGACCCGGCGCGCTTCGCCGCCATGCCGGAGATCGACCAGGTGATCGGCAATGTTGAGAAGCTGAGCGCGGCAGGCTACGGCCCGATCACCGACTACGGGCCCGCCCGCATCGCTGTCGCCGACATCATGGCGGTACGCGAGACGGCGAGCCATCTCGTCGAGGGCTTCGACGCGCATAGCCGCGCCTTCCTGCAGGTCCAGCAGGGCTGCGACCATCGCTGCACCTTCTGCGTCATCCCCTATGGCCGCGGCAACAGCCGCTCGCTGCCGCTTGGCGCGATCGTCGAGCAGGCGCGCGCCATCGTCGCCGCCGGCTATTGCGAGATCGTGCTGAGCGGCGTCGACATCACCGCCTTCGGCGGCGATCTGCCGGGCCAGCCGACACTCGGCCAGCTCGTGCGCCGCCTGCTCGCCTTGGTTCCCGACCTGCCGCGCCTGCGCCTCTCCTCGCTCGACCCGGTCGAGATCGACGACGAGCTCTGGCGCCTCATCGCCGAGGAACGGCGGCTGATGCCGCATCTTCACCTCTCGCTGCAATCCGGCGACGATATGGTGCTGAAACGCATGAAGCGGCGCCACAGCCGGGAGGAGGCGCTTGCGGCCTGCCAGCGCGCCCGCGCGCTGCGCCCCGGCATCGCGCTCGGCGCCGATCTCATCGCCGGATTTCCAACCGAGAGCGATGCGATGTTCGCCAACACGCTGGCGCTCATCGCGGAAGGCGGCCTCACCCATCTCCACGTCTTTCCCTATAGCGCGCGGCAGGGCACGCCGGCTTCGCGCATGCCGCAGCTTGCCGGCCCCGTCATCCGCGCGCGCGCCGCTGCCTTGCGCGCGGCGGGCGCGGCGCGGCAGCGCGACTGGCTCGCCGGCCAGATCGGCACGGTGGTCAGCGTGCTGGTCGAGCGCGATGGCGCCGGACGCAGCGAGCATTACGCGCGGGTCGAGCTGGTACCGAAGGGGATTCCCGGCACGCTGGTCGCGGCCCGCATCACCGGCGCCGGCGACGAGGCGCTGATCGGCGAGCCGATCGACCGGGTGGCGGCGGCGTGAGCGAGGACAAGCGCAGCTGGCTGCAGCGTCTCAAGGACGGGCTCGCGCGCTCGTCGACACGGCTCGCCGAGGGCATCGGCGCCATCGTCACGCGGCGCCGCCTCGACGATGCGACGCTCGCCCAGCTCGAGGAACTGCTGATCGGCGCCGATATGGGCGTCGGCATCGCCGCCGAGATCGTCGGCAATCTGCGCCGCACGCGCTTCGACCAGGAGATCAGCCCCGAGGAGATCAAGGAGGCCGTCGCCCGGGAGGTCACGCGGCTGCTCGAGCCGGTCGCCAAGCCGCTTGTCCTCAACAAGGCGCTGAAGCCGCATGTCATCCTCGTCGTCGGCGTCAACGGCAGCGGCAAGACGACGACGATCGGCAAGCTCGCCAAGCTCTACCGCGACGACGGCAAGACAGTCATGCTGGCTGCCGGCGACACGTTCCGCGCCGCCGCCGTCGAGCAGCTCAAGATCTGGGGCGCGCGCATCGGCTGCCCGGTGGTGACGCGGCCGCAGGATGCCGATGCCGCCAGCCTCGCCTATGACGCGCTCGCCGAGGCGGGCAAGGGCGGCTACGATTTGCTGCTCATCGACACCGCCGGGCGGCTGCACAACAAGGCCAATCTGATGGCCGAGCTGCAGAAGATCAGCCGCGTCATCAAGAAGCTCGATCCCGCCGCGCCGCACAGCGTGCTCCTCGTGCTCGACGCCACGACCGGGCAGAACGCGCATGCCCAAGCCGAGACCTTCCGCGAGATGATCGGCGTCACCGGCCTCGTCATGACCAAGCTCGACGGCACGGCGCGCGGCGGCGTCGTGGTCTCGCTGGCCGAGAAATACGGCATCCCCGTCCATGCCATCGGCGTCGGCGAGAGCGCCGAGGATCTGCGCCCCTTCGAAGCCGAATCCTTCGCGCGCAGCCTGGTCGGGCTGGAGAACTAGGCGGCCCGACACTAAGATCGGCCGCCGCCTCTCGGGCTTGTGAGCTTGGCGGCAAAACAATGTCTGATAGAATCGGACGGAAGATCAACGACCAATCAACGGTCACTACAGGGAGGACTCATGCGCAGCCAAATTCTCGCCATTGCCGTGATCGGCGCCGCCTTGCTCGTCGGCGGCGAAAGCCGTGCGCAGACGGCGCCGGCGGCCAATCGGCTCGACGCCATTCCCGACAAGTTGCCGTTCGACATTCCCTATGGCGCGCCGATCTCGCTCGAGCGGGCGCAAGGGCTGGTCGCCGCGGCGGTCGCCGAGGCGACCAAGCACGATTGGAAGATGAACGTCGCGGTCGTCGATTCGGGCGGCAATCTCGTCGCCTTCGCCCGCATGGACGGCGCCCAACTCGCCTCGGTGGCGATCGCCGAGCACAAGGCGCGCACGGCGGCGACCTTCCGCCGCGAGACGAAAGCCTTCGAGAATGGCGTTCAGGGCGGGCTCGTCTATCAGCTCTCCTCGACGGGGTGATCGCCTCGCGCGGCGGCATTCCGCTGGTCGAGAACGGCAAGCTGATCGGTGCCATCGGCGCCTCGGGCGGCACCGGCTCGCAGGACGAGGTCTGCGCCAACGCGAGCGCCGCGCTCGTCAAATAGCGGCGGCGACCGCCGTCAATCGGCCGGGTTGCCGCGTGCGACGAAATCCCGCGTCGCCGCGGCTTCGCGGTGGTGGTCGAGCGCCCATTTGACCGACGGGAAGGCGAGCGCGTCCCACGGGATCTCATCCCAGCGGAAGAGCGCGACCTCCAGGCTCTCCGGTCCGGCGGCGAAAACCGGGCTGGTCAGATGGGCGCGGTAGATGAGCTGGACCTGGCTGATCCGCGGGATGCTGTAGACGGCGAGGAGACCGTCGATCGTGATGGTCGCCTGCGCCTCCTCCCAGGCCTCGCGGGCGGCTGCCTGGGAAGCCGATTCGTTGAGCTCCATATAGCCGGCCGGCAGCGTCCAGAAGCCGTGCCGTGGATCGATGGCGCGCCGGCACAGCAGTATGCGGTCCTCCCAGACGACCACCGAGCCGACGACGACCTTGGGATTCTCGTAATTGATGAAGCCGCAATCGGGACAGACCCGGCGCTCCCGGTTGTCGCCATCCGGAATGAGAATGACCGTAGGGCCGCGCGCAGTCGGGGGACTCGCCATCGCGATAAATGTGGCCGAGACCATCGCCCGCCGCAAGGCGGGCGTGCGGATTTCCGTGGCGTCTACCGATCCGAGCGCGGCGGGGTCAGACGTCGAGGTCGAGCGTGGCGCCGCGGTCGCCGCTATGGTCGGCGTGGCGGTGACGGCGCTTGTCGTCGGGGTCGAGCTCGCTGCGGTCGCTGCGGGTTGTGGCGGTCACCCGCTTGGCCGGCTGGACGGGCATGACCTTCTGGCCGAGCGGCGAGTGGGGAACCGCCGTCGGTACCGTAGGTTGCAGAATGGGTCCCGATGCGAGCGGCATAGCCGCCAACTCCTCGATGGCCAATCTCGCAGCATCGCATGAATGTCTTAACGATTCCCTTACGCCCACGCCGCGCCGGCGCCTGCCCATCAACATTTTGGCCTCATTAACGCTTTGGTAAAGCACGCAGGGTAGGAATGAAGCACGTCTCGCGATGGATCGCGCGGCGGGTGACGCTCGACCCGTTCAACCCTCGGTAGGCCGGAATTAGGTAGCAGCGTGCACATCACGAGGTTGGAGACCCAGCAGCTTTTCGACCTCGCCCGTGACAAGTCGGTCGCGGCGCGCGAGGCGCTCACCGCCACGGTCACCGATCTGTTCTTCGCCCGCGGCGATGTCCTGACCGATCGCGAACGCTCGCTGATGGGCGAGATCCTGCGCCAGCTCATCAACGACATCGAGAGTTCGGTGCGGCGCGCCCTCGCCGAAAAGCTGGCTCATCACAAGGATGCGCCGCGCGATCTCATTCTCGCGCTCGCCAATGACGAGATCGTCGTCGCCCAGTCGATCCTCATGCATAGCGACGTGCTGCGCGACGAGGAGCTCATCGAGATCATCCATCATCGCACCCTCGAGCATCAGCTCGCCGTCGCCCTGCGCAAATCGCTGAACGAGACGGTCAGCGAGGCGCTGGTCGAAGCCGGCAATGTCGACGTCATCACGGCGTTGCTGGGAAATCACGATGCGCGGATCTCGCGCGAGACGATGGCCTATATCGTCGAGCAGTCTCAACGCGTCGACAGCTATCAGAATCCGCTGCTGCGCCGTCCCGACCTCGATCCCAATCTGGCGCGCCGCATGTACTGGTGGGTCTCGGCGGCGTTGCGGCGGCACATCCTCGACAATTTCCCCGTCAAGCCGAGCGAGTTCGACGACGTGCTCGAGGCCGCCACCGGCGAGCTGGCGCAGGCACCGGCCGAGCCGCCGCCGCGCCGCTCCGACCAGCTTGTCGACAGCCTGGCGCAGATCGAGACGATCACCCCGCATCTCCTCGTCGAGACGCTCCGCCACGGCGAGATCGCGCTCTTCGAGGCGATGCTGGCCAAGCTGACCAACATAAGGCCGCTGCTGATCCGCCGCCTGCTCTTCGAGCGCGGCGGCGAGGCGCTCGCCATCGCCTGCCGGGTGATCAACATCGAAACGCAGACCTTCGCCTCGATCTATCTGCTGAGCCGCAAGGCGCGGCCCAACGAGCCGCCGCCGCCACGCGGCGAGATCGCGCGAATTCTCGGCTTCTACGAGACCATGTCGGTGGACGCCGCCGCCCAGGTGGTGAGCACGTGGCGGCGCAGCGGCGATTTCGTCAAGGCGGTGCGGCAGATCGACAAGACGGGACCCAGCAATGCCACCCACTAAGCTGGACGCCGGACCGGCCGCCGAGCCGAGGCGCAGCGTCTTCGTCGGCGCCGCCCGGCCGCAAGGCGCGACCGAGCGGCGGTGGCGCGCGGCGGCCGCCGGCAAGGCGCGGCTCGCCACGCTGCTGCCCGCCGCGATCGCCGAGATGGCGCCATTCTACATCGCCGACCTCACCGGCAAGCTGCTCCACGCCAACGATGCCTATGCCAATCTGGCGGACTGCCTGCCCGGCGAGACGGCGGGGTTTGCGCCGCTGCCGCCGGCGACCTTCGCCGAGATCGTCGCCGCCATCAAAGCCGGCAGCGCAACGAAGCCACGCGAGATCGCGCCCGTGCTCGGCCAGGCGGACCACTGGCGCGTCCAGCATAGCGGCATCTTCGACGGCGTCGGCCGGCTGACCGCGATCAGCGGCACGCTGCACGACATCTCGGATCTCGTCGTCTCGCGCGACCAGCTTTACCTCGCCCAGGAACGCCTCGACGATATGACGCGGCTTGCCTCGGACTGGGTGTGGGAGACCAACAGCAGGCTCGCGTTGACCTATGTCTCGTCGCGCGTCGGCGAGGTTCTCGCCTTCCAGCCGATCGAGCTGATCGGCCGCTCGTTCCTCGACCTCGTCCACTTCCTCGGCGAGGACGAGACGGCCAGCCCCTTCGACCCGTTGGCGCGCAAGCCCTTTCGCGATCGTCCCGCGACGATCGCGCATCGCGACGGCACGCCGCGCCTCTTTCAGATCTCCGCCCTGCCGATCTTCGCCACCACGACCGGCGATTTCCTCGGCTTTCGCGGCACCGCGCGCGACATCACCGCGCATGCCGCGGCGTCGGAGCGCGCGACCCAGCTGCAGACCCAGCTGACACAGGCGATTGAGAGCATCTCGGAAGGCTTCGCGCTCTTCGATCCGACCGACCATCTCGTGCTGTGCAACGACAGATTCCGCCGCTCCTTCGGGCGCGTCGCCGAGCGCATCGTTCCCGGCATCAGCTTCGAGAATTTCATCCGCCTCGCGCTCGATGCCGGCGAGATCGTCGTGCCGGAAGGCGAGCGCGACGCCTGGCTGCAGAACCGCCTGCGCATCCGCAGTGAGCATTTGGTATCCTTCGACGTGAAGCTGCGCGACGAGCGCTGGATCAAGGTCAGCGACCATCGCACGGCGGACGGCTCGCTCGTCGGCATCCGTACCGACATCACCGATCTGAAAAATCGCGAGGAAGCGCTCTTCGCCGCCAAAGAATCGGCCGAAATCGCCAGCCGCTCCAAATCCGATTTCCTCGCCAATATCAGCCATGAGCTGCGCACGCCGCTCAATGCCATCATCGGCTTCTCCGAGATCATGCGCGAGGAACTCTTCGGGCCGCTCGGCAGCCCGCAATACCGCGAATATATCGGCGACGTCTTCGACAGCGCCCAGCATCTTCTCAACGTCATCAACGACATCCTCGACATCGCCAAGGCCGAGGCCGGCAAGCTCGAGCTGGTCGAGGACGAGGTCGAGATCTACAGCATCGTCGGCGCCGCGACGCGGCTCATCCAGGAGCGCGCGCAGCGCGGCCAGGTCGCGATCCGCATCCGCCTGCCGCCGGGCCTGCCGACGCTCGAGGCCGACGAGCGCAAGCTCAAGCAGATCCTGCTCAACCTCTTGACCAACGCAGTGAAGTTCACGCCGCCCGGCGGCACCATCGAGGTCGCCGGCGGGCTCACCGACGGGGGCGACTTCCTCGTCACCGTGACCGATAGCGGCATCGGCATCGCCGCCGAGGACATCACCACGGCGCTGGCGCCGTTCGGCCAAGTCGACAGCAAGCTGGCGCGCAAATACGAGGGCACCGGGCTCGGCCTACCGCTATCGAACGCGATGGTCAAGCTGCACGGCGGCGAGCTCACCATCGACAGCGTGGTCGGCGAGGGCACGACGGTAACCGTGCGGCTTCCCGCGAGCCGCATCCACCGCGGCTGACGTCGCTTAGCCGGCGCCGAGATCGGCCGCCGGGCCGACCGCCCGGCTCGGGGCCCGCCGATCCTCGCTCTGCCAGCGCACGGCGACATCGTTCAGCGCGTCGAGCACGCCGTCGAGCTCGCGACCGCGCGACGTCAGCCCATAGGTGACCGCCGGCGGCACGGTCGGCTCGTAGTGGCGATAGACGATCCCCGCCGCTTCGAGGGCGCGCAGCCGCTCGGTCAGGACCTTGGCGGAGACGCCGGCGATCTCACGCTTCAGCTCGCCGAAGCGGATCGGCCCGCCGCTCCGCAAAATCCACAACACATAAGTCGTCCACGGGCCCATCAGGAGCCGCAGAATGGCATCCATCGGGCAGTTGGACGGGTGATGCTCACCGCGCATGGCCGTCTCCCGCTCTCGCCTATAGTTACTTATCGGTACCTACTTTTCTATAGAAACTTAATCACTATTATATCCTGCACAAGGCCCCCACCTCCCAAACCCCCAAGCAGGTGAGTTTCATGGCACGAATCGTCATCGTATATCACAGCACCTACGGTCATACCGCCGTCCAGGCGGAGGC
>DATAQP010000236.1:0-11387 GCA_036264595.1 Allostellaceae bacterium | reverse complement strand
TTCGATTTCGAATTCACCTCGATCGAGGGCGACAAGCTGCCGCTGTCGCAATATCGCGGACATCCCGTCCTCGTCGTCAACACCGCCTCGTTCTGCGGCTACACGCCGCAATACCAGGATCTCGAGGCGCTGTGGCGCCAGTATCGCGACCGCGGCCTCATCGTCATCGGCGTGCCGTCGAACGATTTCGGCGCGCAGGAGCCGGGCACGGCGAGCGAGATCAAGCAGTTCTGCGAAGGCAACTACGCCGTCGACTTCCCCCTCACAGACAAGCAGGCGGTGATCGGCGCCACGGCACATCCCTTCTTCCGCTGGATCGCCAGCGAGGTCGGCGAAGCCGGCGCGCCGCGCTGGAACTTCCATAAATATCTCATAGCGCCAGATGGCAGTCTGGCCGGCGCCTGGCCCTCGCGCGTGCGCCCGACCGACAAGGAGATCACCGCCGAGGTCGAGCAGTTGCTGACGAAATAGCCCGAGCGGGCCGAGAACAGCATGCGCGATCGTTCCGTTTCCTGATATTGATAATCATTCTCACAACGAATCCGGCGCGAAGCGGCCCACATGGGATTTGCTTTTCCTGGTTCTCGCGTGACGCTCGAGCATCCGCGTGGCGTCCCGGGAGATCACTCCGCCGCGGCGGCGGTCGGCGCGATCTCGGGGAGATCGCGGCCCCAGGTCAGGGTGCGCACGGCGATCACCTGGCGGCGGCCGCGCAGCTCGATCTCGTGGCGTGGAAACGCCGAGAGATCGATGCCGGCGCGCGAGACGAGGTCCTCGGAGACGACGAGCTCGCAACCATATTCCTTCGAGGCGCTTTCGAGGCGGCTTGCCGTGTTGACGGCATCGCCGACAGCGGTCAGCGAGACCGCCTTGCCGTAGCCCATCTCGCCGACGATGGTCGGGCCGAAATGCAGCCCGATGCCGATGCGCAGCTTCTCCGGCAGATCGTGCTCGAGCGTGCGATTGAGCTCGACCAGCCGCTCGGACATCAGCCGCGCCGCCTGGAGGGCCTGGCGGCAGCCGGTCTGCGGACCGCTCTCGATGCCGAACAGCGCCATCACGCCGTCGCCGATGAACTTGTCGAGATGACCGCCGGCCTCCTCGACCGCGCGGCCCATCATCGCGAAATACCGATTGAGGAGAAAGACGACGTCGTAGGGCAGACGCGTCTCGGCGAGGCGGGTGAAGGCGCGCAGATCGGCGAACACGATGGCGATCTCGCGCTCGCCACCCTGGAGATAGACGGGTCGCGCGAAACCGTCGCGCGCCTGGGCGAAGGGCGGCAGCAGCGGCGTCACCCTTATGTCGCCGAGCGGCCGCAGCTGGCAGGCGAGGCGCACGAAGGGCCCGGCCTCGACGCGGCGCAGCACCTTGCTCTCCTCGGGCGAAGGCGGCGGAATCGCACCCGGCGGTCCCTCGATGCGCGAGCGGCAGGTCGAGCAGCGCCCGCGCCCGCCGCACACCGAGGCGTGCGGCACGCCGAGCAGCCGGCTCGCCTCGAGCACGGTGACGCCGCGCGCGACGTCGATGAAGCGGCCGTCCGGATAGGTGATGCGCGAAACGCCATGGCGCTTCTGCCAGAATCGGCGCCCGACGCGGGCGAGCAGCACGCCGGCGACCGAGCCGACGAAAAAGAGGCGGAGAGCGAGAACTATGTCATTGATTTCGCCGAGCCCGGGCTCCGGCGGCCTATGATGGATCGTGTGCGTCTCGGCAAGCCACGCCGGATCCTGCGCCAGCGCCATAACCTCCTTGCCGGCGACGAGAACGCCGAGCAGAGCGAGGACCGGAATGAGCAGCGCGGCGGCGAAGAGATAGGGCTGCGCCGCCTCGTACCATGGCTTCAGGCGCAGCCAGAAGCGCAGCCCGATGCAGGCATGGATCCAGGCGACGACGAGGATCGAGCCCTGCAGCACGCCCTTCACCGGCGCATCGTGGAAATAGAGCGTGACGAGCGAGCGGTAATAGCCGAAATCGCCGCCGAAGAAGGTGTCGCCGACGCGCGTCATCATCACGTGCTCGGCGAGCTGTAGCGGAATGAGGAAGCCGAGCGCGTACTGCACCGCCTCGGCCCCGCTGAGACGCAGCGTCTGGCGCTGCCAGAGCGCATAGAGGGCGAGGAGGAAATGGGCGAGAAAGCCGCCGTAGAGGGCGATGCTGCCGAGCCAGCTCGTGTAGACGCGGAAGAGGTACCACATGACATCCTCGGCCGCATCGAGCGAGACGAGGCCGAGCGCGTGATTGAGGAAATGGCTGACCAGGAAGCCGAACATGATCAGCCCGGAGACCAGCCGCACGCGCTGTATCATCCCGTCCTCTCGCTCATAGGGCCGCCCTCTCCTATCGCTTGCCTTATGCCCGGGCCGACTTCCCAAGGCCGACGTCATCGTCGATTTCAACGATTATGAACGCAAATTAACTTGCAAATCCCGTCTCTTCGCCTAAATCGGTCGGGCCCCGGGGTGATCGGGCGGTGGGCTCGGCGTAAAGACCGGCCGCCCGCACCGGTTATTCCTGCTATATCACCATTATCGCGGAACCGGGCATCGGGAGGGTTGCTTCTTGAGTGAGATGATCGAGGTCCGGCACCTCGCCAAGCATTTCGGCCCCATCGTCGCCGTCGACGACGTCAGCTTCAGCGTCGGGCGGGGCGAGGTGCTCGGCTTTCTCGGCCCCAACGGGGCCGGCAAATCGACGACGATGAAGATGATCACCGGCTTCCTTGCGCCGTCTTCCGGCACCGCCGTGGTCTGCGGCGCCGACGTGACACGCGATGCGATCGCGGTCAAGCGCAAGATCGGCTATCTGCCCGAGGGCGCGCCGGCCTATCCCGACATGACGCCGGCCGGATTCCTCGATTTCATCGCTCATATCCGCGGCTTCACCGGCGCCGAGGCGAGGAAGCGGGTGGCGCTCGCGATCGAGCGCGTCGCCCTCGGCGAGGTGCTGTTCCAGCCGATCGACACGCTGTCCAAGGGCTTCAAGCGCCGCGTCGGCATCGCCCAGGCGCTGCTCCACGATCCCGAGGTTCTCATCATGGACGAGCCGACCGACGGGCTCGACCCCAACCAGAAGCACGAGGTGCGCCGCCTGATCGCCGCGATGGCGCCCGACAAGGCGATCATCATCTCAACGCATATCCTGGAGGAGGTCGACGCGGTGTGCAGCCGCGCCATGATCATCGCCCATGGCAAGCTGCTCGCCGACGGCACGCCCGGCGCGCTCGAGGCACGCTCGCGCCACCACAACGCCGTTCGGCTGGTGCTGCCGGCTGCCGACGAGGCGGCGGCGATCGCGGCACTCGCCCAGCTCGCCGACGTCGCCGCGGTCGAGCCGGTCGATGACGGCGAGGGCCACGCCCTGATCGTCTTCCCGCGAGAGCGCCGCTCGATCATCGGCGCCGTCACCGATCTGCTGCGGAACCGTCACTGGGAGGCGCAGGCTCTGCGCGTCGAGCGCGGCAGCCTCGACGATGTCTTCCGTCAGATCACGATGACCCACTGAGCGGTTTCGAGAGACAACATCCCATGCGCAGCATCGGCACGATCTTCCGGCGTGAGCTGGCGAGCTACTTCGCGACGCCCCTCGCCTATATCTTCATCGTCATCTTCCTGGTGATGGCAGGGATCCTGACCTTCTTCGTCGGCAATTTCTTCGAGCGCGGCCAGGCCGATCTCCAGGCCTTCTTCACCTTCCATCCCTGGCTCTATCTGGTGCTCATCCCGGCGCTGTCGATGCGGCTCTGGGCCGAGGAGCGCAAGAGCGGCACGATCGAGCTCTTCCTCACCCTGCCGGTCTCGATGATGGCGGCGGTGCTTGGCAAGTTCCTCGCCGCCTGGGCCTTCGCCGGCATCGCCCTGGCGCTGACCTTTCCCTTCTGGATCACCGTCAACTATCTCGGCAATCCCGATAACGGCGTCATCCTGGCGAGCTATGTCGGCAGCTTCCTGATGGCGGGCGCCTTCCTCGCCGTCGGCGCCTGCCTCTCGGCGCTGACCAAGAACCAGGTGATCGCCTTCGTCATCACCGCCGCGGCGTCGTTCCTGTTCACCGTGAGCGGCTCGCCCATCGTGCTCGGCCTGTTCCAGAGCTGGGCACCCGATTCGGTTCTCTCCACCGTCTCGTCGTTCAGCTTCCTCACCCATTTCACGGCGATCACCCGCGGCGTCATCGATGCGCGCGACGCCGTCTATTTCCTCTCGGTGATCGGCGCCTTCCTGCTCGCCAACGCCGTGCTCGTCGATCTCAAGAAAGCGGATTGAGGCGCCTGCCATGAACCGCTCCCTGACCGCCATCGTCGCCCTGATCTGCGCCGCGATTCTCTTCGTGGGCGTCAACGTCATCGCCGACAAGACGCTGCGCTCGGCGCGCATCGACCTGACGCAGCAGCGCCTCTATACCCTGTCCGAGGGCTCGCGCACGACGCTCGCCAAGATCGACGAGCCGATCACCGTGCGCTTCTACTACTCCAAGCGCCTCGGCACCGAGATTCCGAGCTATGCGCTCTATGCCCAGCGCGTGCGCGACATGCTCGAGGAATACGTCTCGCTGGCCAAGGGCAAGCTCAAGCTCGAGGTGCTCGACCCCGTCCCCTATTCGGCGGTCGAGGATCGCGCCGTCGCCTTCGGGCTGCAGGGCGTGCCGATCGATCAGGGCGGCGAGCAGGTCTATTTCGGCCTGGCGGCGACCAACTCGACCGACGATCAGCAAGTCATCTCCTTCTTCCAGCCGGAGCGCGAGCGCTTCCTCGAATACGACCTGACCAAGCTCATCCACTCCCTCGCCTTCCCGAAGAAGACGGTGGTCGGGCTGATCACCGCGCTGCCGGTCGAGGGCGACATCATGGCGGCGATGCAGGGCAGGCCGATGCAGCCCTTCGCCATCATCGAGCAGCTGCGCCAGCTCTACGAGCTGCGCACCATCGGCAGCGATCTCGACAAGATCTCGCCCGACATCGACGTTCTCATGGTGATCCATCCGCAGAACCTGTCGGAGAAGACACAATACGCCATCGACCAGTTCGTGCTGGGCGGCGGACGGGCGCTCGTCTTCGTCGACCCGAACTCGGAGATCCAGCAATCGCGGCCGAGCCAGTTCAACCCGCCGGGCTCGCCCGCCGGCAGCAATCTCGACAAGCTCTTCGCCGCCTGGGGCCTGCAGATGGTGCCCGACGTCGTCGCCGGCGACCGCTTCGCCGCGCGCAAGGTCAATGCCGGCACGGCGAGCCGCGTCCAGGCCGTCGACTATGTCGCCTGGCTCAATCTGCGCAGCGCCAATTTCGCCAAGGACGATACGATCACTGCCGATCTCGGTCAGATCAACATGGCGACATCAGGCATATTGCAGCCGCGCGAGGACGCCAAGACCAAGTTCGAGCCGCTGATCCAGACCTCGCCGGCGTCGATGAAGATCCCGGTCGAGAAGTTCCAGGGCCCGATCCCCGACGTCGTCGGCATCCTCAACGCCTTCAAGCCCGAGAACGCCCGCTTCACCCTGGCGGCGCGCATCACCGGCGACGCCCAGACCGCCTTTCCCGACGGTCCGCCGAAGCCGCCGGAAAAGAAGGACGACAAGGCGGCGGACAAGAAGCCGGACGACAAGACCGATGCCGCGGCGCCGGCGGCGGATGCCGCCAAGGCGGAGGCGCCCAAGGAGCCGGAGCTCATGCAGTCGAAGCAACCGATCAATGTCGTCGTCGTCGCCGACACCGACATTCTCGACGACCGGCTGTGGGTGCAGAGCTCGGATTTCTTCGGCCAGCGCGTCGCCGTGCCTGTTGCCAACAATGGCGATTTCGTCGCCAACGCGGTCGAGGCCCTCGCCGGCGGCAACGACCTCATCACCTTGCGCAGCCGCGGCACCTCGGCGCGGCCCTTCGAGGTCGTGCAGAACATCCAGCGCGACGCCGACAGCCGCTACAGCGCCAAGGAGCACGAGCTACAGGACAAGCTCAAGGAGACCGAGGCGAAGATCAAGGATCTCAAGAGCGACAAGGCCGGCAACGTCCAGCTCACCTCGGAGCAGACCGCCACGCTCGACGGTTTCCGCCGCGAGATGCTGCAGACCCGCCAGCAGCTGCGCGACGTCCAGCTCGCGCTCAACCAGGAGATCGACCGGCTCAAGGCGCGGCTGCAATTCTTCAACATCGCGCTCATCCCGATGCTCGTCGGCATCGTCGCCATCGTCGTCGGCATCCTGCGGCTGCAGCGGCGCAAGCGCCGCGCCATGACCGGTTGAGGGGGAGATTCATCCGATGCAAGCCAAGGGACTGATCGCCCTCATCGTCGCCGCCATCATCGTCGCAGCAGCCGCCATCGCCCTGTCGCTCGGTGGCCCGCGCGCAATCGCAGATGCCGGCAGCGGCCAGGTCGTGCTCGCCGGCCTCGCCGGCAAGATCGGCGACGTCGCCGCGGTCAAGATCAGCGGCGCGGGCGGCCCGGTCACGCTGGAGCGCAAAGGCGAAAGCTGGACCGTCGCCGAGAAAGGCGGCTTCGCCGCCGATCCCGCCAAGATCCGCCAGGTCCTGCTCGGCTTCGCCGAGCTCACCCTGGTTGAACCGAAGACGCGCAGCGCCGAATCGTACAGCCGGCTCGACGTTGAGGATCCCGGCAAGGAGGGCGGCCATTCCCGCCTCGTCGAGATCGACGATGCGTCAGGCAAGAAGCTGGGCGAGCTGATCGTCGGCAAGCGCCGCCCCGACCGGCTCGGCAGCGGCGCCGACGGGCTCTATATCCGCCGTCCCAACGACGGCCAGTCGTGGCTGGCGCAGGGCTCGGTCGACCTCCCGACCGACACCAGGGACTGGCTCGACAAGAAGATCGTCAGCATCGCCCCATCGCGCATCGCCGGCGTCACGCTGACTCACGAGGATGGCAGCAAGCTCGTCATCAAGCGCGACAAGGAGGATGCGAAATTCGCCGTCGAGGGAGCGCCCGCCGACAGCAAGTTCAAGAGCGATGCGGTGGTCGCCGAGCCGGCCGGCGCGCTCGACGGGCTCGAGCTCAGCGACGTCCGACCCGCCGCCGAGGTGACCTTCCCGAGCGCGGGGATATCGCGCGCCCAATTGGTGACCTTCGATGGGCTGACGATCGACGCCGAGACCTTCGACAAGGACGGCACGAGCTGGCTGCGGCTCAAGGCGAGCGGCAGCGACAAGGCGGTGGACGAGGCGGCCGCCATCAATGCCCGGACGGCGAATTGGGCCTATGCCGTCTTGCCCTACAAGAGCAATGCGATGAAGACCAAGCTGGCTGATCTCGTCGAGGCGCCGAAGGGTTCGTGAACAGTCCGATCTCGCCCTGTATCGGGGTCTGCATCATCGACCCGGCGAGCGGCTTCTGTCTCGGCTGCGCGCGCACCATTCCGGAGATCGCCGGCTGGCTCGATTTCTCGCCCGAGAAAAAGCGGCGCCTTCTCGAGACGCTCGCCGAGCGCAAGCAGCGGGCGGACGACTAGCTAGTCCGGATAGCTGCCGGTGTAGCCGTAATAGCGCTCCGGCTGCACTTTCGTGAAGCAATCGACGATGGCGAGCGTGCGATAGCAATGCACGACCTCGATCGGCGGCGGCGGCGCCGTGGCGGCGATCGGCGAGGTTTGCTGGCCGAGGGGAAGATCGGCGGCCAGCACGTCCTGCGGCCATTGCGTGCCCGGCCCGCGGTCCGGCGGCGGCGCGAATTCGGCACGGTTCTGCCAGGTATTGCAGCCGGCAAGCGCCACGATGAGGGCGAGGACGGCGAGGCGCGCAGTGCTGCGGGGGATCATGGCTTACCTTGTAGCGAGCGGGCGGTTAATCTTCCGTTTATGAACGGTGGCCCATCCGACCGACCGAGGAGCGTACGATGAAACGCCTTTGCGTGGCGATCCTGAGTCTCGTGCTTGCCGGCTGCGCCGGCAGCAATGCCGACCGGTGGACGAAACCGGGCGTCAAGGCCGAGACGGCGGAAGCCGACCTTTCCGATTGCGAGGACCAAGCGCGCAGCGCGACCCGGCGCGACGCCGGGATCGACGCCGATATCATGGCGAGCCGCGGCGGGGATTGGCAGCGTGCCGGCACGCTCGCCGTCAAGCGAGACGACATGGCCAATTCGAGCCGGGCCTTCGGCCAGCAGATCATCGGTCGCTGCATGGCCGCCAGGGGCTATAGACCCGTGCAATAGGGCGCCGCGCGCCGCCATGGATTTCACGCTCTCCGTCGAGCAGCAGGCGATTCGCGACGCGGTAGCGCGGCTCTGTGCCGGTTTCGGAGAGGAGTACTGGCTGGGGAAGGATTCGTCGGGCGACTTCCCGCACGAGTTCCACGCCGCCATGGCGGACGCCGGCTGGCTCGGCATCGCCATGCCGACGGAGTATGGCGGCGCCAGCCTCGGCATCACCGAGGCGGCGTTGATGATGCAGGCGGTCGCCGCGTCGGGCGCCGGCCTCTCGGGCGCTTCGGCGATCCACATGAACATCTTCGGGCTCAACCCGGTGGTCATGTTCGGCAGCGCCGAGCAGAAGCGGCGCTTCCTGCCGCCGCTGATCGCCGGCAGCGAAAAGGCGTGCTTCGCGGTCACCGAGCCCGATGCCGGACTCGACACCACGCATATCGCGACGCGGGCGGAGCGCGACGGCGCCGACTACGTCATCTCCGGCCGCAAAGTGTGGATCTCGACGGCGCAGGTCGCCGACCGGATGCTGATCCTGACGCGCACCACGCCGCGCGATGCGGTGGCCAAGCCGACCGACGGGCTGACACTGTTCTACACCGCGCTCGACCGCAGCAAGGTCGAGATCCGCGAGATCGCCAAGATGGGCCGCAAGGCGGTCGATTCGAATATGCTGTTCATCGACGGGCTGCGCGTCCCGGAAACCGATCGCATCGGCGCGGAGGGCAAGGGGTTTCACCACATACTGCATGGCATGAATCCCGAGCGCATCCTGATCGCTGCCGAGGCGGTCGGGCTTGGCCAGGCGGCGCTCGCGCGAGCCAGCGCCTATGCCAAGGAGCGCATCGTCTTCGGCCGCCCGATCGGGCAAAACCAGGCGATCCAGCATCCGCTGGCAGAGAGCTGGATGGAGCTGCGCGCCGCCGAGCTGATGATGCTCGACGCAGCCGCCAAGTACGACCGCGGCGAGGCCTGCGGCGCCGAGGCGAATGCCGCCAAATACCTTGCCGCCGAGGCCGGGTTCCGCGCCTGCGAGCGGGCGATCATGACACATGGCGGCTACGGCTATGCGCGCGAGTACCATGTCGAACGCTATCTGCGCGAGATGCAGATTGCCCGCATCGCGCCGGTCACGCCGCAACTCATCCTCTGCCACATCGCCGAGAAAGTGCTCGGCCTGCCGCGCTCCTACTGAGCAGCCCTACTCGCGACGTTTTCTGCCGCGGCAGCGATGCGGTCCGCGACGCTCGACGAGCAGAGCACGCTACGCTATACTGTAAGCATGGGAATTTCTACCGATAAGGGGGTAAATGACTCGAATTTGCCCACCCCTACGGGTGTAACCAATTGGTAGAATTCGTGCTCACCTTTGAAATTTTACAAATCGGCCAAATTTCAACCACAAAGCGAACATATCAAAGGACTGTCGCCATTCGTCGCGGCCATAATCCCGGTTGGAGGAAATAACATGAAACCTTTTCGGCTGATTCCTTTTCTAGCCGCGGCCCTGTTGGTCGCTGGCTGCTCGAGCTTCCGGGTTGGACCCGATCAAGATGCCGCCCAAGCAATGGGACCGCCTCAGGACCCCTTCCGCGCCGCGCTCGCGAGCGGCTACAAGTCCCTCGGCGCTAATCAATACGCCGAGGCCGATTACGTTTCCTCGGACGTCTACTACCGCAAGTCTCAGGCGGCCGCCGCGGGCGCGCCCGTGCCGCTCGAAGATTCCGCCAACTGGACGTCATTGACCGCGGCGGATCGCCAGGACGTCGCCAACATGCGGCCTCAGCTGCAATCGTGGATCGATGCGAACAGCCAACGTGACCCGCAGGGCGCGGCCAACCAGCAGCTCCATTTCGATTGCTGGATCGAAGAGATGAACGAGGGCGAGTATGCGGACGCCGCAGCCTGCAAGCCTGGCGTTGCCGTCGCCCAGGCGGTCGTTCAAGGCTGCGCGGCGAACCCGAATGGCCTCGATGCCAACGGCAAGCTCTGCCAGGAAGGCGTCGTCTACTTCGCGTGGGATCGCTACGACCTGCTCAACCCGCGCGAAACCGATATCAAGCAGTCGGTGGACGCCCAGGCTGCCGCGCTCGACCTCATCGTGCGTCAAGTCAACACGATCAAGCCGGCACGTATCGACGTCATCGGCCGTGCCGACGCGTCCGGCCCTGAGGACTACAATTACGGTCTCTCGGAATGCCGCGCCCGGACCGTTGCCGACGCGCTAAGGGCCCGTGGCCTGCCCGCCGGCATCGACATCCGGACGATCCCGCTCGGCAAGACGGACCTGGTCGTCCCGACTGCCGACGGCGTCCGCGACCCAGCGAACCGCGTCGTCATGGTTGCCTACCAGACCGACCGCAACGCACCGCCGGCCCGTCAGCCCGCGTCGCGACCGAAGAAGGATCTCTTCAACTGCGGTGGTCCGAAGCATCCGTATCCGCCGCGTGGCTAATTAGATACGCCTGAAACAAGCAGCTTTTCTCTTGGGGTGTGCCGGTCTCCGGCACACCCCTTTCTTCTCGCTCGAACCTTTCTTCTGGCTCGAACTCTTCTTCTGACTCGAACGGGGGGCTTCCTTGCGCTACCGTCCTCTCTCCGCCCCTTCACAGCGAAGGAGAACGGTATGACGAGAGACGATATCTTGGCCGCTCCCTCGATGCCGGTCTTCGGCCCGAGCTATCCGCGCGGCCCCTACCGGTTCATCCACCGCGAATATCTCATCATCAGCTACGAGAGCGATCCTGATCTCATCCGCCAGGCCTTGCCCGAGCCGCTCGAGCCGGTGGGCAACGTCGTCAATTTCGAGGTCATGAGCATGCCGGACAGCTCCGGCTTCGGCGACTACACCGAATGCGGCCAGGTCATCCCCTGCACCTTCAAGGGCCAGGCTTGCAATTTCACCGTGCAGATGTTTCTCGACGACGAGCCGCCGATCTCCGGCGGCCGCGAGATCTGGGGCTTTCCCAAGAAGCACGCCGCGCCGAAGCTCGAAGTCATCCACGACACGCTGACCGGCACGCTGCACTACGCCCATCAGCTCATCGTTCTCGGCACGATGGGCTACAAGCACGAGAGCCGCGCCAGCGATCACGGCGAGACGCTCGCCGCCCTGACCAAGCTCGGCGTCAATCTGAAGCTCATCCCCGATGTCGATGGGCGAGCGAAGATCGCGCAGCTGGTCGGCTACAACATGGAGGACGTCACGGTGAAGGGATCATGGGCAGGGCCGGCCCGGCTTCA
>DATAQP010000228.1:0-6463 GCA_036264595.1 Allostellaceae bacterium | reverse complement strand
CGTGCCGACCGCCGAGTTGCAATCCTATGTCGCGCAATATGCCGAGACCATCGCCGGCAACGCGCCGATGACGGTCAATTCCGTCAAGCGCATCGTCGGCGAGCTGCTCAAGGACCCGGCCGAGCGCGACCTCGCCATGGTCGAGCGGGTGGTCGCCGAGTGCTTTGCCAGTCAGGATTACATCGAGGGCCGCCGCGCCTTCATGGAAAAGCGCAAGCCGAACTTCATCGGCCGCTAGCAGCACCTCTCCTGACGGTTGGTTCGCCGACCGTCAGGCTTTCGGGCGCCGCGCTGGCGCCCTTGCCGCGCCCCCCGGGCCGGCGCGAAAACTGAACAAATTCGGCTTGCCGACGTTTTAGCGACATGGCGACCCCCGTCGTCATGCCTGGCGCCTGGCGGCGTGTGCGAGGTTGGGCGCGTGGGAGGTCGGCAGCCACTCATCATGGAGTAGCCTCGCCAGATATAATCATGAGAGGGTGCCGATGAGACAGGCGGTACGGATACTGGTCAGCGTATTCATCCTCGTGGTCGCGGCGCCGGACCGAACACTGACCGGCAGCGGTCTTGCCTTTGCCCGCAGCGGCGGGGGCGAAGGCGGCGGCGGTCACGATGGCGGTGGTGGTGCAGGCGGCGGCGCGGGTGGCGGTGGCAGTGCAGGCGGTGGCGGCGGCGCAGGCGGTGGTGGCGGCGCGGGTGGGGCTGGCGGCGCTGGGGGCAATAGCAACGGCCGCAGCGGCAATGACGGCGAATCGTTGAGCGCCTTCATCGCCAGCCCGGTCTTTGGTCACGTCTCCCCGCGGGCGCCGAGCACGATCGCCGCCGGACCGACCTTTGCGCCGCGCGCCGGCTTGGTTTGCCAACGGATGATGCAGACGATCGATATCGACGGGCGGGCGGTCCACGCCTCGGCGCTCCTGTGTCGGCAGCCCGACGGGTCCTGGCGGATCGCGCAGGATGCCAGAAGCGGCCCGGCGACGCGCCACTCAACACCGGTATCGCGCAGCTCGGCAATCGCCAAGGTGGAGTAACGCCGGCGGCGGGGAAATTTCCCGGCGCGAGGTCACTGGACTCCGTACTGCCCGTCGTCGCCGCTTCCGGTGCGCGATCGGGAAACGGCCGGTTCACGAGTGGTTGAAGTGCTGATTTTTTCAGCGCGGCTCACAGAAGTGACACGCCATTTTCGGTGGCTACTGGCGTTATCTGAGGCATGGTCAACCTATCACAGGATTCGATCGACGAGTTCCGTGTGCGCACGGCGCTCGAATCGGCCCTCATTCAGCTCGATGCGAGCTGGCTGATCCTCGGCGACCTGCGCATCGACGGACCGGACGATGCGGCGGCGGCCGACTATGCCGTCCTCCATCCGCGTCATGGCGTCGCGCTTATCGACGTCATCCGGAGACGCAGCGGCGCGCCGGAACAACGGCTGCGTAAGTTCTTGAATGAGCGTGGCTTTTCGACGCGCTTCCCGGGTACGCTGCCGATCGTCCGGCTGATCGTGACGCCGTGCGACGCGGCAACCTTGGAGCGCCAGCTGCGCGCTGCCTTCGTCCACGTCCCGCCGCTCAGCATCGCCGATCCGGACTGGATGGCGGCGATCAACTCCCTGCTTGCACCCGCCACCGCTGCCAGCACGCGACCAGGCTTTCCGTTATTCCGGCGCCCGACGCCGCGCCGACGCGCGGCAGCCGAACCGGGCGCGGTTCCCCCCCACGAGGAGCCGTGGAACGTTTCCCCTGCCTCCTCGCCCCGCCCAGCGGAGCCGCGAGAACAGGTGCCGGCGGCGCAGCATCCGGCCGAGGGCCAGGTTGCTGCGCCAACCACCGGCCCAACCACTGGCGACGCCGCCGAGACGCAGGCGCGCGCCAGATCGCGGCGCCAGCCGGCATCCTCGGACGAGCCGACGGCGGGACAGCAGATCCAATCGCTCATTGAACTGCTGCGCAAGAACGGGGTGCAGAAGCGAGTCCCAACCCGGCCACAGCAGGAACAGGAAGACGAGGAGCGCGCGGCCGCATCCCCGCCCTCGAGCGCCGTCCGAGGCACGGTTTCGCAAGATCGCGTGGTCCCGGTAGAGCGTGCGACGCCGGCAGCCATGCGACCGGCCGTCGGCGCGCCGGATGACATGTCGGCAACGGCGGTCGCAGCGGCGTCCTTCATCGTACCGCCTCCCGACAGCGACTCGGTGGCAGAGCCAGAGGAGGCCGAGGACGACGTTTCGTCGTCCGCCACGACGTCGACAGCCGAAACCGACCGGCTCGTCTCTGACGAGGGCGAGATGGCGCCCATCGTCGCAACGCCGCCGACGGCGGGTGGCGATATGATTGCTGCCGCCGCGGACGATACCTCGCCGAGCGCCAGTCTCGATGCGTTCGTCGATCCGGCAGAGAGCGAGGACGAGATACCCGCTTCCCTCGCCGCAGCAGCGCCGATGAACGACCCTGGCCCGGTTGCGGCACCGGTTGTCGCCGCCGAGCCGGAGGATCGTGATCCCGAGGATCGTGACAACGACGCATCGGTTCCCGTCTTCTCCTCGTCGGTCGCTGCGCCGATCGTCGACCGCGAAACGACCGCCCGGCTAGAGAACGGCACGCCGGAGGACAGCGCGGACGATCCGGCGCCGTCGATGGCCGCCCAGCCCGCCGATGCCGAATCGAGCGAAGCGAGGACGGACGATATCGCGCTACCGCTCGTTTCGTCGTCGATCGTCATACCGACCGTCAGCGACCATCCCGAGGTTGCGGATTCGCGGGACACGGCGACCGCGGAAGACATGGCACAGACGGTCTTCAACCGCTTCCGCACGCGGCCCGAAGACGGCCTGGCCGCGCCGGTCGTACCGTCGTCGATTGATGCTGCCGAGGCCTACCGGGGCCTGAGCGCGCGGCGCGAAGACGCCATCTCGGTGCCGCCGCCGGAGCGGGTGCGCTGGCGTAGCGGTGCCACCGCCGCCATCCTTCTCGTCGCCCTAGTGGGAGGCGCGACGGCATGGCTGCGCTTTGGCGCCGTGCCGAATTGGCTGACGCCGAACATCAGCGCGCTTTCGATCGTGAGCGCGCTGCCGAGCTCGACCACTGCGCCGCCGGCCGCCGCACCAGCCCCCGACCTTGCCCCGTCCGCTGCCGATAGCGCGAACGTCGCCAGCACGCCCATTCCACCGCCAGCGCCGGCCCCTGCTCCCAAGCCCGCTCCGGCGAGCGCGCCCCCCGCTACCGCCACCGCCGCGGCGCCGCCCTCGCCTGCCCCGTCGGCGGTTTGGGCACCAACCGCCACGGCCTCGACTACCCCGCCAAAGGTGGACGCGCCGTTGCCGGCCGCCAAGCCGGCCGTGCCGGTGAAACGTCCGGCGCCGCGACGCGCGGTACCGCCGCGAGCCGTCGGCGGCGGCAACGCGCCGGTCGCCGATGGCGAGGCGGCCGTCGCGGCCCTGCCGCCAGAATCGCAGGGACCGCCGCTTGACGCCAGTCAGCTACCGCCGCTCACCTCGCCCGTCACCCCGCCCGCTCAGCCTGCCAGCGCCGATGCGAGCGCCAGCCGCCTGCACGCTCCGACCAGCCTGACGCCGGTCTGGACCAGGGCATCGGCCGCGGCGGAAGCCGCGAACGGCTCGAGCGGCGAGGCTTGCCACACCTACACCGCGACACGTACCCTCTTGGGACAATCGCGTCAGGTCAGCGGTCTCGCCTGCCGCGACGGCAACGGCCAATGGCAAATCATCTCCGAGCTGCCGCGCTAGGAAACAGGGCGCGTTGGTCGCCGTCCGGGGATAGCCGGGCAGCCAGTGGCGCCGCAATTCCATGTCCCGTCCGATCGCCGGCTGCTATAACGGCGGTACTGCCGATACGGCAATGCCAGCACGGAATCGATTGGAATGATCCCACGTTACAGCCGCCCCGCGATGAGCGCGATCTGGGAGGCGCAGAACCGTTTCCGCATCTGGTTCGAGATCGAGGCGCATGCCGGCGACGCCCAGGCGGCGCTCGGCATCGTTCCGCCGCAAGCGGCGCGCGCGGTCTGGGAAAAGGGCAAGTTCGAGATTGCGCGGATCGATGAGATCGAGCAGGAAACCAAGCACGACGTCATCGCCTTCCTGACCAACCTTGCCGAGCATGTCGGGCCGGAGGCGCGCTTCCTCCATCAGGGCATGACCTCGAGCGACGTTCTCGATACCTGCCTCGCCGTGCAGCTCAAGCAGGCCGCCGACCTTCTCCTCGCCGATATCGATGCGTTGCTCGCCGTGCTCAAGCGCCGCGCCTTCGAGCACAAGATGACGCTGACCGTCGGGCGCAGCCACGGCATCCATGCCGAGCCGACCACCTTCGGCCTCAAGCTCGCCGGCTTCTATGCCGAGTTCGCGCGCAACCGCGAGCGCCTGGTCGCCGCCCGCAAGGACGTCGCGACCTGCGCCATCTCGGGCGCGATCGGAACCTTCGCCAATATAGACCCCGCGGTCGAGGCGCATGTCGCAGCCAAGCTCGGCCTCACGGTCGAGCCGATCTCGACCCAAATCATCCCGCGCGACCGCCACGCCATGTTCTTCGCCACGCTCGGCATCATCGCCGGCTCGATCGAACGGCTCGCCACCGAGATCCGCCATTTGCAACGCACCGAGCTGCGCGAGGTCGAGGAATTTTTCTCGCCGGGGCAGAAGGGCTCGTCGGCGATGCCGCACAAGCGCAACCCGGTGCTGTCGGAGAATCTTACCGGCCTCGCCCGCATCGTGCGCGCCGCGGTGGTGCCGGCGCTCGAGAACATCGCCCTCTGGCACGAGCGCGACATCTCGCATTCCGCCGTCGAGCGGGTCTTCGCGCCGGACGCGACGATCGCCCTCGATTTCGCCCTCGCTCGCGCCACCGGCCTCATCGACAAGATGGTGGTCTATCCCGAGCAGATGCGGCGCAATCTCGACCAGCTCGGCGGTCTCGTCGATTCGCAGCGCGTCCTCCTCGCCCTGACCCAGGCCGGAATGAGCCGTGAGGATGCCTATCGCGCGGTACAGCGCAACGCCATGCCGGCCTGGCACGGCGAGGGCAGCTTCCTCGCTTTGCTCAAGGCGGACCCCGACGTCGCCAAGCACCTGCCGCCCGAAGCGCTCGAAAAGCTCTTCGACGAGGCCTACCACACCAAGCACGTCGACACGATCTTCCGGCGGGTATTCGGCACGGCATAGCCCGAGGGCTGTCAGACCTCTCCCAGAAGAACCGATGGCTTCGTCGCTCCGCTCCTCGCAATGGTGCTCTTTGCGCTGAACCGTCGACGCGGGGACTTGGTATCAGCGCTATTTGATCTTTCCACGCGCGGCGACCGGCCACACGGCGGCGACCCGCCCACCGCTCATGGCGACGATCTCCTCATGCAGATGCACGGTGGTATCGGAATAGCCGACGATGAACGCGACGCGCTCGCCGATCGCCGGCGTCGCGCTCGCCTGCTCCAGCTCGATCTTGGTGTGCTCGGCGGATAGCCGCATCGCCTTGACTGCCGCCAGGCCAAGCGGCAGCGGCGTCGCCGCATCGCCGGGCATCGCCTTGCGCCCGGCATCGAGCACGATACGGGTCGGCGTCGGTCGACTGGTGACCGTCGCAAGCACGGTCAGGGCGCAAGAGAAATCGGCGTGGTAGTGCGTGCGGTAATGCATGTCGCTGAAGATGGCGCCGCCGATCTGCACCTCGCTGACGCCCGGCTGCTGGATGCAATAGGGGAAGGTGCCGGTTCCGCCGCAGCTGACGATCGTGATATCGTGGCCTTGCGCCCGGCAGAGCGCGGCGCTCGCGGCCAGGAGCCCGACCGCCTCGGCGACGACGCGCTCCTTCTCGGTCTTATCGGCGATGGTCACCGCCTGGCTCTCCCAGCCCATCACGCCGACCAGCCGCAGCCCGCTCTCGGCGGCAATCGTCGCGGCGAGCGCGGCGACCGGCGCGCCCGGGGCGACGCCGGCGCGATTCATGCCGATATCGACCTCGATCACCACCGGAAGTGTCTTGCCGGCGTTGCGCGCGACCGCGCCGAGCTCGTCGACATGAGCCGGACTGTCGACGGCGACGATCGGCTCGGCCTTGCCCATCAGCGCAATCAGCCGGCGCATCTTGAGGGGACCGACGATCTGGTTGGCGATCAGGATGTTGCGGATACCAGCATCGGCCATGACCTCGGCTTCGCCGAGCTTGGCGCAGGTGACGCCGATGGCGCCGGCGGCAAGCTCCAGCTTGGCGATCTCGACCGTCTTGTGACCCTTCACGTGGGGTCGCCAGGCGACACGGTGATTGCGGCAGGTCTCGGCGATACGGGCGATATTGGCCGCCATGACGTCGAGATCGACGAGCAAAGCCGGCGTGTCCAGCGCCGTCGCGGGTTGGCCGACCAGCGTCTCGGACGCGTTCATGCAGCTTCTCCTAGATCTTCGGTCGTGGCGCGTGCAGGCCGGCCGCCCAATACGCATGCTCGACGAGGCGCAGCGTCTCGA
>DATAQP010000165.1:0-5779 GCA_036264595.1 Allostellaceae bacterium | reverse complement strand
GAGGCATCGGGTGCAGCGGCTTCAGGGCAAGGTGGCGTGGGTGACGGGTGCCGGCAGCGGCATCGGCGAGGCGGCAGGGCTGACCCTGGCGGCGGAAGGCGCCGCAATCGTGCTGACCGGCCGGCGCGCGGCGCCGCTCGAGGACGTCGCCCGTCGCATCAAGGGAGAGGGCGGCGCCGCCTCGGTACAACCGGGCGACTTGATGGATCCGACGACGGCGCGACGGATCGCCGAGGCGATCAAGCGGGAATTCGGCCGCCTCGACATTCTCGTCAACAATGCCGGCCTCAACATCCTGAAGCGCAGCTGGCGGCAGCTCGAGGAGGCCGGCGCCGACGAGATTCTGCGCGGCAACCTCGCCAGCGCGTTCTATTGCGTCATCGCCGCGCTGCCGATCATGCGGGAACAGAAGGACGGAGTTCTTATCCATACGGCGTCGTGGGCGGGCCGCTTCGTCAGCCCGGTCTCCGGCCCGGCCTACACCGCGGCCAAGCATGGCGTGGTGGCGATGAGCCACAGCATTAACGGCGAGGAGTGCATGAACGGCATCCGCTCCTCGGTGATCTGTCCGGCGGAGGTGGCGACGCCGATCCTCGACAAGCGGCCAGTGCCGGTAAGCGCCGAAGAGCGTGCCCGCATGCTGCAATCCGAGGATCTCGGCGATCTCATCTGCTACATCGCCGGTCTGCCGCCGCATGTCTGCCTTAACGAGGTGCTGATCAGCCCGACCTGGAACCGCGGCTACGTGGCAACGCTGCAACAACCTCATCTCAAGGTGTGACTTCCCGCATGGTGACGATCAAGGCCGATCGCCTGCAAAATCTCATCGGCGACATTTTCAGCGCGGCCGGCTGCTCGCGCGCGGAAGCGGAACGCATCGCGCGCTATCTCGTCGCCGCCAATCTCGCCGGCCATGACAGCCACGGCGTCGTCCGCGTGCCGCGCTATGTCGAGATGAAGAAGGATGGACGGGTGGTGGCCGACCAGACGGTCGCGATCCTGGTCGACACGCCAGTGCTCGCCGTGCTCGACGGCAAGTTTGGCTTCGGCCAGAGCGTCGCGCCGCAAGCGGTCGCGATCGGCATCGAGAAATGCAAGGCGATGGGGCTCTCCGCCGTCTCGTTGCGCAATTCCGGCCATGTCGGCCGCGTCGGCGACTGGGCGGAGATGGCGGCCGCGGCCAAGCTCATCTCGATTCACTTCGTCAACGCCGGCGGCAGCGTCCTCGTCGCCCCCTTCGGCGGCGTCGAGCGGCGCTTCTCGACGGCGCCCTATTGCATCGGCGTGCCGATGCCTGGACGCCCATCGCTGGTGCTCGATTTCGCCACCTCGGTAGTCGCCGAGGGCAAGGTGCTGGTCGCCAGCCAGGGTGGCAAGACGATCCCCGCCCATGCGCTGATCGGTCCCGACGGCGAGATGAGCGGCGACCCGGCGATGCTCTATGGCGAGCACACGCCGACTGGACCGCGCGACTTCCGCAAGGGTGCCGGCGCCATTCGCGCCTTCGGCGACCACAAGGGATCCGGCCTTGCTCTGATGTGCGAGATTCTCGGCGGCGCGCTGACCGGCAATGGCTGCGCCTCGCTCGAGCGGCGCTCGTCGAACGGCATGTTCTCGCTCTATGTCGATCCGGCGCGCATCGACCCCGACCACATCTTCCCGCCCGAGGCATTGCGTTATGTCGACCACGTGAAGAACGCCAAGCCGGCCGAGCCGGGCGGCGAGATCCTGGTGCCGGGCGACGCGGAGCAGAAGAGCCGGGCGCGCCGGCTGGCCGAAGGCATCCCGCTGCCCGACGACACCTGGACATCGATAATGGCGACGGCCCGCACGGTCGGCCTTGCGGAAGCGGCTGCGGAGAGCCGCTAGGGCGATCAACCACGATGCAGGAGGATGCGATGCAGGCCGTCGTTTTCATGGGCGAGCGCAAGCTGGAGCTGCTGAATTTCGACGACCCAACACCCGGCCCGGGCGAGGTCGTGCTCGAGATCAAGGCTTCCGGCATGTGCGGCAGCGATCTCAAATTTTATCGCGCTTCGAAGAGCGGCAGCCAGGCGCTCGGCCTCGGCAAGGTGAGCGGGCCGGTGATCGCCGGCCACGAGCCCTGCGGTGTCGTCGTCGCCATCGGCGCGGCGGTCGGCGAGCGCGAGGCGCCGCTCGGCGCTCGCGTGATGGTGCATCACTACAAAGGCTGCGGCGTCTGCCAACATTGCCGCGTCGGCTGGGCGCAGCTCTGCGCCGAGGGCATCGTCGTCTACGGCGTGACCGGCCACGGCGCCCATGCCCGCTACATGAAGGTGCCGGCCAGCACGCTGGTGGGGCTGCCCGATGCGCTGTCCTTCGAGATCGGCGCGGCGATCTCCTGCGGTACCGGTACCGCCTATGGCGCCCTGCGCCGCATGAACCTGTCGGGGCGCGACACCATCGCCATCGTCGGCCAGGGACCGGTCGGGTTGTCGGCGACCCAGCTCGCCAGCGCGATGGGGGCGCGGGTGATCGCCCTCGACATTAGCCTGGAGCGCCTGGCGCGTGCCAAGGAGTTCGGCGCCGACGCCACGGTCGATCCGTCCTCCAACGATCCGATTGCCGCGATCAAGGATCTGACGCACGGGCTTGGTGCCGATTTGACGCTCGATACATCAGGCGTGCCGGCCGGGCGTCTCGTCGCGGTGCGCAGCGCGCGAACCTGGGGCACGGTCTGCTTCGTCGGTGAAGGCGACAACGTGACGCTCGATGTCAGCCCCGACATGCTGCGCAAGCAGCTCACCATCATCGGCTCGTGGACCTTCTCGACCACCGGCCAAGCCGATTGCGCCAGCTTCGTCGCCGACCGCAAGATCGCGGTCGACCATCTCTTCACCCATCGCTGGTGCCTCGATCAGGCGGTGGAGGCCTATCGCCTGTTCGATGCGCAGACCACCGGCAAGGGCGTCTTCCTGATGTAGCGGCTGCGCCGTTATGACGAGGTCGTGCCGGCGAGCTTCTCCCAGATCTCCTTCGGCTCGACGCCGAGCGATACGCAGATCTCGTTGAAAGCGCTCGTTTTGGCAGGTGAGATCGCGCCGTCGGCGGTGAGCACCAGATAGGCGATGCGCAACAAGGTGCGCGCCGATTTGTAGTCGGCGGCGTAGCGTGCGATCTTCTGCTCCAGCACCGGCGCGGCGGTCGCGCGAGCGGATCTCAAATCCTCGAGGAAATCGTCCAGGATGGCGATCGCCTTACGCGGATCGTAGATGCGCAAACGCTCCATTGTCTCGATGATCGCATCGATCCGGTAGCGCCCGCTCAGGCTGACTCGGCCATCGGCCAGCGCGGTCAGCGCGCAGACGGCCATTGCCGCCTTCAAGAACCCTTTGTTCTGATAGCGCTCGACCTCGCTCTTCAACTTTTCCAGCAGGCTCATTGCGTGCTCCTCGGGCGAGTACCAAGCCTCGCCGCCGATTAAACGCCATCGGAGCGTCGTCGTCAGCATTTCAATCGCTCCCGGTATTGGCACTTCTGTCGATCGACGGACCGTCGCGCCCGGCGGTGTTTGGGGGGCAGGCTGGAACAAACATCCCTTCCAGGCGTTCTACCTAGGCGTCCTGAGCGGACGAGCCAATATTCCCCCGGAGCCATATCATGATCCATGACCTCAATCCGATCGCGCGCGCCATCGCGGCGGGTGCGATACTGAGCGTCTTCGTTCTTGCCAACCCCTGGCAAGCTACGGCGCAGACGACCTCGACGCTGGCGGCGAATCCGACCGTCCCGGTGATGCAGGCTACGCCGACCCAGGCTGCTCCAATGCAGACTGCACCGACACAGGCTGCCCCGAAGGGGAGAGCGTCGCACGCCATGATGTCGCCGTCCGATCGTGTCGAGGCGCGGATCAAGGATCTCCATGCCCGCCTTCATATCACGGCGGCGCAAGAAACCCAGTGGAACGGCGTGGCTCAGGCGATGCGCGACAACGCCAAGTCGATGGAGACGGTCATCGGCGATCGCACGAAAAACATCAGCACGATGAGCGCGGTCGACGATCTGCGCTCCTATGAGAGCCTTGCCGAAGTCCATGCCGATGGGATGAAGAAGCTCGTCACCGCGTTCGCCCCGCTCTACGACAGCTTGTCGGACAGCCAGAAGAAGACGGCCGATGCCATCTTCCGCCACCACGAGCGGCATCAAATGTCCTCGCCCAGAAAGTCGTGAGGATCGCCATGAACATGATCTCCGCGAGCCGAAAGCCGTTCCGCATCGTCGTGGGACGAGCCGTGTGTACCCTTGCCCTCGCCGCATTCATGGGCGGTGTTGCCGCACTGCCGGCGCGAGCCGAGAATGACGACAACAACGGGTGGCGTGGACGAGGACATCAGGAAGCACGCCACGACGATCGCCGCGATAATCGTGACGCCTATCGCTGGCGTGAGCGTGAATGGCACAATGACCATCCCAACGTCTATGTCGCGCCGGGCTATTACGCCTATGCGCCGCCGCCTGTGGTCTACGCGCCGCCGCCGGTGCCGCCGTCGCTGAACTTCGTCTTCCCGCTAGGTCGATAGTCTGAAGGAGGCGGCGCTCGTCGAGGCGGGCGCCGCCAAATCCCCGAGCGGCGGTATTTGCCTGCTCGGCGAAATCGGCTCAAACTCTCCGCCTCGTAATGGGGAGGATGGCGATGGAAATCGTGCCGCTCGGCCCCGGCTTCGCGGCCGCATTACGCGGGGTGGGCATCGCGGAAATCGCGGCGCGACCGGATCTCTACAAGGCCGTGCGCGCGGCCTTCGAGGAGCATTCGGTCCTGCTCTTCCGTGAGCAGGCAGTGACGGATGAGAGCCAACTCGCCTTCACCCGCTGCTTCGGACCCTGGAGGTCACCAAGCGGGCCTCGCTCGGCGAGGGCAGCCATTTCTCCATCCTGACCAATATCGACGCAGACGGTCGCGTGGTCCCGCCCGACCATCGTCAGGCCCTCGTCGCGAAGGCCAACCAGCTCTGGCATACTGACAGCTCGTTCAAGGCGATGCCGGCGCTCGCCTCGGTGCTCTCCGCTCAGGTCATACCGCCGCGCGGCGGCGAGACCGAGTTCGCCTCGACCCGGCTCGCCTGGCAGCGTCTGCCGGCCGATCTGCGGGCACGCCTGGCGGAGGCCTTCGCCTGGCACGACTACGCCCATTCGCTCGACAAGATTTCTCCCGACCTGGTAACGCCGGCGGAGCGGGAGAGCCTGCCGCCGGTGCGGTGGCGCATGGCGTGGCGCAATCCGGCGAACGGCGAGGTTTCGCTCTACATTGCTTCGCATGCTTTCGCCATCGACGGCATGGCGAATGCCGAGGCGCAGAATCTTCTCGCGACGCTGATTGAGCAGGCCACCGGCCCGGCGCATACTTATTTGCACTGCTGGCGGGAAGGCGATGTCATCCTATGGGACAACCGTGCGACCCTGCATCGCGGTCGCCCTTGGCCCGACGGGCTGCCCCGCCACGTCGTGCGAACTACGGTTTCCGCGACCGAGGCAGATGGGCTGGCGAGCGTACGGCCGGAAAATAGTGCAGCGCTGGCAATGCCGGCGCTTCGCGCTTGCTCCGCTGGCCGCCGGCAAGGCAGCAATCGGTCCGTGCGACACCGGGACGCGGGACTATAAAGGCGGGATCAGCCGTTCTTCGAGGTCGAAGAGGCGGTGAAATGAAGCCCTGCGGAGCAAAAATCGGTCTTGCCTTGGGTAGCGGCGTCGCCCGCGGATGGGCGCATATCGGTGTCCTGCGCGCGCTGGAGCGACGGGGCATCAAGCCCGATATCGTCTG
>DATAQP010000601.1:0-11128 GCA_036264595.1 Allostellaceae bacterium | reverse complement strand
GGCATCGATCTCGTCGCGCCAGCCGATCAGCTCGACGCGCTTCGCCGTCGCCGGCGCGTCGCTGTCGGCGATGTCGTCGACCTCGCGACAGAAGGCATAGATGGCGAACATGGCGTCCCGCCGCGCCGCCGGCAGGATGCGCATCGCCCAATAGAACGAGGTGCCGGCGGCCTGCACGCGCGCGCGGATGATGTCGGCGGCATCACCGGCCTCGCTCGTCATGGTTGCCTGACTCATGTCGCGCGTCCGGCGACGAGGCCGCGCCACACGCCGCCGATCAGCGCGGCGGCGAAATCGCGCTTGGTCAGCTTGACCCGCGTGGCGAGCGGATCGCCGCGGCGCAGCAATCCGGCGAGCCGTCCAGCGAGGGCGACGATGACGGCACTCTCGCAGCGCAGCCCGACGCTGGCGACGGCACCGGGCAGCGCCTGCGCGGTGACGACGAGCGCTTCCGTGCGCTCGAGCAGTTCGTCGAGCGTGCGGCGCAGCCCCGGCGTCAGGCTCGTGCCGGACAGTTGCGCGACCGCGCCGCCATGCGCGGCGAGAATCTGCTGCGGCAGGTAGACGCGATCCAGCGCGCGATAGTCGTCGCCGCAATCCTGCAGATGGTTGAGCACCTGCAGCGCCGAGCACAGCGCGTCGGAGGGCAGGAAAGTCGTGCGGTCCTCACCGTGCAGATCGAGGAGCTGCCGCCCGACCGGCGAGGCCGAGTAGCGGCAATATTCCATCAGATCGTCCCAATCGCTGTAGCGCAGCTTGGTGGCGTCGAGGCGGAAGGCGCGCAGCACGTCATGGCAATGCTCGGCGGTGACGCCGGTCTCCGCCAGGCTGGCGCGCATGGCGACGGCGCTCGGCGCATCGTCGCCGGATGCGCCGTCGAGGATCTCGCCCATGCGATCGAGCCGGCGCACCTTCTCCTCGGGCGCGAGATCAGGATTGTCGGCGATGTCGTCGGCCGCGCGCGCGAAGAGATAGAAGACATGGACGTGGCGCCGCAGATCCTTGCGGATGAGAAACGAGCCGACCGGAAAATTCTCGCCCGATGCCGCCTTGCCGGACGGCGTCTCGATGGCGCCCGTGGCCGATCCGGCACTCACGCTTGGCCGCGCTGCTGCACCCGTCCCTTCCACTCGCCCCCCCTTCCCTGCCAATGGCGGCGCGCTGAATCGATCGTCGCGGCGAGATAGAACGAGGCGATCGCCGGCAACAGCGGCGCGATGAGCAGCTTCTGCCGGTAGACGCGCAGAATCGGCATGAAGGCGATGGTCATCGTCAGCCAGGCGGCAGCGCCGAGATAGGCCGCCGCGCCGCCGGCACCGAGCGCCAGGATGGGCGGCGCCAGATAGGTCACCGCCAGCCCGAGCACGGTTCCGGCGAGCAGCAGCGGCGAATAGCCGAGCTGCGTATAGGCGGTGCGGGCGATCATCCGCCAAATATCGCCGAGCCCCTCGTAGCGGCGCAAGCTTCGCGTCTCGCCGGCGAGGCCGAGCCAGATCTTGCCGCCCGCCTTGATTTGGGCGGCGAGCGCACAATCGTCGATCAGCGCGCCGCGCACGCTGGCGACCCCGCCGATGCGGTCGAGGGCGCTGCGGCGGATCAGCATGCAGCCACCGGCCGCGCCGGCAATGCGCCGGCGCGGGTCGTTCACCCAGGCGAAGGGATAGAGCATGGCAAAGAAGAAGACGAAGGCGGGAATGAGGGCGCGCTCGGCGAAGGTGACGCAGTTGAGCTTGACCATCAGCGAGGCGAGGTCGAGCCCGTCCGTCTCGATGCGTGCGACGAGCTCGGCGAGATTGCCGGGATGATGGGCGATATCGGCATCGGTGAGGAGCACGAGCTCGGCCGTCGAACTGGCCTCGACATGACGCAGCCCCTCGGCGACCGCCCACATCTTGCCGGTCCATCCCGCCGGCAGCGGACGCGCCGCGACGACGGTCAGGCGGTCGCTGCCGTCGAGCGCGCAGGCAGCCGCTCGCGCCACCGCCCCGGTGCCGTCGCTGCTGTGATCGTCGACCAGGACGATCGTGAGGCGTCCGCGATAATTCTGGCGCAGCAGCGACGCGACCGTCTCGCCGATCGTCGCCGCCTCGTCGCGCGCCGGGATGACTGCGACGATCTCAGGCTGGCGGGGCGGCTCCGCCGGCACGCGCTGCGGGCGCTCGCACCAGAAGAAGCCGCGGCCGAAGAGAAGATAGAGCCAGATCGCAAGAGACAAAGCGGCGACCCCCGTCGTCGCATTCGCCATCATCGAGCTCATCGTCGCACTCATGGGCAATAGCCCGCTTGGCGAAACCAGGCGATCGCCTCGGCGAGACCCTGACGCACCGGGCGCGGCGCGTAGCCGAGCTCGGACGCTGCCTTCGCCGAGGAGAAATACATCTTCTTGCGCGCCATGCGCAGCCCGTCCCGGGTCACGAACGGCTCCTTGCCGGTGATGCTCGCCAGCCCTTCGGCGAGCCAGGCGACCGGCATCAGCGGCGCCAGTGGCAGGCGCAGCCATGGTTTGCTGCGGCCCGCCAGCTCGGCGACCGCGGCGAGGATATCGGCGAGCGACAGATCCTCGCCGCCGAGAATGTAGCGCTCGCCGATACGGCCGCGCTCCGCCGCCAGCACATGGCCGATGGCGACGTCCCCGACATGCACCAGATTGAGGCCGGTGTCGACGAAGGCCGGCATCCGTCCGCTCGCGGCTTCGACGATGATGCGGCCGGTCGGCGTCGGCTTGATGTCGCGCGGCCCGACTGGCGTCGACGGATTGACGATGACCGCCGGCAGGCCGCGCTCGGCGACGAGACGGCGGACCGCTTCCTCGGCGCGGAATTTCGATTGCTTGTAGGGCCCGACCATGTCGGCGAAGCTGCTCGGCGTCGTCTCATCCGCCGCGGCGCCGTCGCTGCGGATGCCGAGCGTGGCGACGCTGCTGGTATAGACGATGCGCTGCAACCCGGCTTCCAGCGCGCCTTCCATCAGCATCTGCGTGCCATCGACATTGGCGCGGAACATCGCCTCGGGATCCCGCACCCAGAGACGGTAATCGGCGGCGATATGAAAGAGATGGCTGCAGCCGGCGAGCGCGGCGCGCAGCGAGGCGGCATCCTCGAGCGCGCCCTCGGCGATCTCGACCGGCAAATCGTCGACGTTGCGGCGATCGCTCGCCGGCCGCACCAGGACGCGCGCCCGCCAGCCGCGAGCGATCAGCTCTCGCGTCACGGCCGAACCGACGAAACCCGAAGCGCCGGTGACCAACGCCAGGGAGGACGAGCGTTCCATCATCGCATCACGACATCACGCGCCCGGCAGCACCTGCTTCTCGACGACGGCGCAGCCTGCGACACGCGCGCGCTGCCGCACGAGAGCGAAGATGATCTCCAAAGTCGGGGTGGCGACGTCGACGAGCCGCGCCATCTCGATGACGGCCCCGAGCAGCGCGTCGATCTCGAGCGCACGCTGCCGCTCGAAATCCTGCAGCATCGAGGTCTTGTGACCGACGAGCCCTTCGGCCATCGCCATGCGGCGATCGACATCCATCGGGAAGGTGATGCCGAGCCGCTCGCCGACGGCGCGCGCCTCGATCATCATGCGGCGAGCCACGTCGCGCGATTCGGCCTCGAGCGCCAACCGGTCGAGCGTCGCACCGGTCAGCACGCTGAGCGGGTTGAAGGACAGATTGCCCCACAGCTTGATCCAGAGCGCCTGGCGGATGTCGGGGCTGACCGGCGCGCTCAGCCCGGCCGCCTCGCAGAGCGCGGAGAGCGCAGCGACACGCGGGCCGAGTTGCCCCGCCGGATCGCCGAGGAGAAACCTCTCGCTCGCGCTGCTATGGATCACGCCGGGCGCGACGATCTCGCCCGCCGCATAGACGACGCAGCCGATGACGCGCGCAGGCGGCAGCTTGTTCCACAGCTCGCCGCCGGGGTCGATGCTCTCGAGCCGGTGATCGGCATAGGGGCCGGGGAGCCGGTAGAAATACCACCATGGCACGCCGTTGAGCGCCGGCACCAACACGGTATCCCGACCGAGCAGCGGGCGCAGCGAATCGGCGGCGCCGCGCAAAGCCGTCGCCTTGACCGCCAGGATGACGACATCCTGCACGCCAAGCGTGACCGCATCGTCGGTGCAAGGCGGGGTGACGACGATCTCGCCGTCCCTAGCAACGAGGCGCAGCCCGTCCCGCTGCATCGCAGCGAGATGGCGGCCGCGCGCCACCAGCGACACGTTTTCGCCGGCGGCGGCCAGGCGGGCACCGAGCAGCCCACCCATCGCACCGGCGCCGAAAACGCAGATCTTCATCCGCGACATACGATGCCGCGCGTCGACCAGAAGCCGGCCCTGACTGTCATGCAAGCATATCCGCCATAAATTGCCCCACCGCCGGGGTCGGACTTGGCAGGAGCCCCGTGGTGTGAGATATATCAAATACCATGCTGTCGCGTTGATCGCATGCTGCCGTTTCCAGGGCCTGGTTCTAGGGCCTGGTGCCGGGCGGCGGCAAGCCTTTCACGAAGCGACGCGTGACCGCGCCGAGAAGGCAGACCGCCCCCGCGAGGTAGCGTCTGCCCAGGTTGGGAGGAAGAGACGATGAGCGACACGGTTTCCGGCCGACAAGTCCCGAATGCCACCCGTTGGATACAATTGATCATCGGCATCATCTGCATGTCGATGATCGCCAACCTGCAATATGGCTGGACGCTGTTCGTCGCGCCCATCGACGCCAAGTTCGGCTGGGGTCGCGCGGCCATTCAAGTCGCCTTCAGCATCTTCGTCCTGACCGAGACCTGGCTCGTCCCGATAGAGGGCTGGTTCGTCGACCGCTTCGGCCCGCGCATCGTCGTCGTCATCGGCGGCGTGCTGTGCGGCCTCTCATGGATGATGAATTCTGTCATCGATTCACTCGTGCTCCTCTATGTCTCCGCCGCCATCGGCGGCATCGGGGCCGGCGCCGTCTATGGCACGTGCGTCGGCAACGCCCTCAAATGGTTCCCCGATCGCCGCGGCCTCGCCGCCGGGTTGACCGCCGCCGGATTCGGCGCCGGCTCAGCGCTCACCATCATCCCGATCTCGACCATGATCGCGACGAGTGGCTTCCAGGCGACCTTCCTTGCCTTCGGCATCGGTCAGGGCCTCGTCGTTTTCGTCCTTGCCTGGATCCTGCGCGCCCCGACGCGCGGCGAAGTCCCACCCCCGGTGCAACTGGCGCACTTGCGCCAAACCGACCGCGATGCCGGCCCGGCCGAAGTGCTGAGATCGCCGATCTTCTGGGTCATGTACGTGATGTTCGTCCTGGTCGGCGCCGGCGGGCTGATGGCGACAGCCAATCTCGGGCCGATCGCCAAAGACTGGAAGATCGACACCATACCCGTCAGCCTGATCGGCATCACCCTGCCCGCCCTGACCTTCGCGCTGTCGATCGACCGTATCCTGAACGGCGTGACGCGGCCCTTCTTCGGCTGGGTGTCGGACAATATCGGCCGCGAGAACACGATGTTCATCGCTTTCGGCCTCGAGGCGGTCGGCATCTGGGCGCTCATCACGTTCGGCCACGACCCGGTGCCCTTCGTCATCCTCAGCGGCCTGGTCTTCTTCGCCTGGGGCGAGATCTACAGCCTCTTCCCCTCGACCTGCACCGACGTCTTCGGCAGCAAGTTCGCCACCGTCAATGCCGGGCTGCTCTATACTGCCAAAGGCACCGCCTCGCTGCTCGTCCCGCTCAGCAATTCTCTCCACCAATATATGGGGAGCTGGCACGCTGTCTTCGTCATCGCCGCGGTCATGAACGCGATCGCCGCGGTGATGGCGATCGGTGTCCTCAAGCCGATGCGCGCAGCGCATCATTCGGCGACGCAGCTGCGCGTCGGAGTCACCGCCCGCTAGTTCTCCTCGCTGATGGTCGGAGAACACCCGACGGTCAGATGGGAACGTTAGGTATTGGCGCTTCGCAACGCGTCGCAGACCGCATCAGTCACCTCGCGCGTCGTCGCATTGCCACCGAGATCGGGCGTTGCGACGCCGCTCGCGGTGACCCGCTCGATGGCGCGCATCAATCGCGCCGCCGCGTCCTTCTCGCCGAGATGATCGAGCATCAGCGCGCCCGTCCAGAACGTCGCGATCGGATTGGCGATGCCTCGCCCCGCGATGTCGAAGGCGGAGCCGTGGATCGGCTCGAACATCGAGGGGAAGCGGCGCTGCGGATCGAGATTGGCGGTCGGCGCGATGCCGAGGCTACCGGCGAGCGCCGCCGCGAGATCGCTGAGGATGTCGGCGTGGAGATTCGTCGCGACGACAGTGTCGATCGATTCCGGCTTCAGCACCATGCGCGTCGTCATAGCGTCGACGAGCTCCCTGTCGACGGTGATGTCGGGATAGTCCTTGCCGACCAGGGCGGCGATCTCATCCCAGAACACCATGCCGTGGCGCTGCGCGTTCGACTTGGTGACCACGGTCAGATGGCGGCGCGGCCGCGTGCGGGCGACGTCGAAGGCGAAGCGCATGATGCGCTCGACGCCGACGCGGGTGAAGATCGCCGTCTCGGTGGCGACCTCCTCGGGCAGGCCGCGATGGACCCGCCCGCCATTGCCGGCATATTCACCTTCGCTGTTCTCGCGGATGATCACCCAGTCGAGATCGGCCGGGCCGCGGCCGGCGAGCGGGCTCTTGATGCCCGGCAGGATGCGGGTCGGGCGCAGATTGGCGTATTGGTCGAAGCCCTGGCAGATCGGCAGGCGCAGCCCCCAGAGCGTGATGTGGTCGGGAATCTCCTTGTCGCCGACGGCGCCGAAATAGATGGCATCGAACTTGCGCAACATGGCGAGCCCGTCCTCGGCCATCATCCTTCCGTGCTTGCGATAGTAATCCGAGCCCCAAGGGAAGGTTTCGACGGCGAAGCGGAAACCACCATCGCGCGCCTCGACCACCTGCATCACCTCGAGCCCGGCGGCGATCACCTCCTTGCCGATGCCATCGGCCGGAATGGCGGCTATCCGATATTCACGCATGGTGCTGGAATCCATTTTCAGTAGGAGCGGAGGAAGCGGGGTTGGCCCCGTATCCTTCGACTTCGCTCAGGATGAGGGAGTACCCCATCGGCGTCTCACCTCGTCCTGAGCGAAGTCGAAGGACATGGCGGCGCGTACGCATGATCAGGAGCCCCTTTTCGCATCGCGCCGGGCGACGAGAATCGCGCGAAAATCATTGACGTTGGTGAAGGTCGGGCCGGTGACGACGAGATCGCCCAGTCCGGCGAAGAAACGATAGCCGTCATTGTCGGCGAGGAGCGCCTTGGCGTCGATGCCGCGCTGTGCGGCGCGCGCCAGGCTGTCCGGCGCTATGACGGCGCCGGCATTGTCCTCGGTGCCGTCGATCCCGTCGGTGTCGGCAGCGAGCGCGTCGACGCCCAGCAGACTGTCGAGGGCCACTGTGAGGGCTAGCAGGAATTCGGCATTGCGGCCGCCGCGTCCCTTGCCGCGCACCGTCACCGTCGTCTCGCCGCCCGAGAGGATGGCGCAGGGCGGCGCCGCCGGCTGGCCGTGGCGGGCGCAATGCCGTGCGATAGCGGCATGGACCAGCGCGACGTCACGCGCCTCGCCTTCGATGCTGTCGCTGAGGATGAGCGGCGCATAGCCGGCATCGCGCGCGATGGCGGCGGCGGCCTCGAGCGATTGCAGCGGCGTCGCGATGATGCGGTTGTCGACGCGGGCGAAGCGCGGATCGCCCGGCTTCGGCGTCTCGTCGGCGCCGCGCCTGAGATGGGTGAGCACGGCTTTCGGCCTAGTAATGCGGTACTTCTCCAAGATGGCGAGCGCATCGGCGGTGGTCGTCGGATCGGCGACCGTCGGACCGGAAGCGATCACCGAGGGATCGTCGTTCGGCACGTCCGAGATCATCAGCGTCACGACCTGTGCCGGCGCCGCGGCGACGGCGAGACGGCCGCCCTTGATCGCCGAGAGGTGCTTGCGCACGCAATTCATCTCGCCGATCGCCGCGCCGCTCTTGAGCAGCGCCTTGTTGACCGCCTGCTTGTCGGCGAGGGTGAGGCCGGGCGCCGGCAGGGCGAGCAGCGCCGAGCCGCCACCGGAGATGAGGCAGAGCACGAGATCGTCCGCCGTGAGCCCCTGGACCAGCTGCAGGATGCGCCCGGCCGCGGCGCTGCCGGCGGCATCGGGCACCGGATGGGCGGCCTCGACGATCTCGATCTGCTCCGTCTTCACGCCATGGCCATAGCGCGTGACGATCAGGCCTGACACCTTCCCCGGCCAATGCTGCTCGACGGCGCGCGCCATCGCCGCCGAAGCCTTGCCCGCGCCAACGACGATGGTGCGGCCCTTGGGCGGCGGCGGCAGATGGGGCGGCACGCAATGCTCGGGCAATGCCGCCTTGATGGCGGCCTGCAGCATGTCGAGGAGGAACTGGCGGGGTTGAAGGGGCATGCTGGACAAGCGCTCAGCGTCCTTCGAGACGCGCTCTGCGAGCGCTCCTCAGGATGAGGGAGTTCTGTGAATGCCAGCAACAATCGCCCTCAACCTGAGGAGGCGCCCTTCGAGACGCCGCCTGGCGGCTCCTCAGGATAAACTCGCGCCGTCTCGAAGGACGCATGATCGACCTGCAGAGTATACTCACTTCTTCTGCCCGATCTCGTGGCTGGCGAGCAGCTCGAGCACCTTGACCATGCCGGAATGGTCCCAGGCGGCGCCACCATTGGCCGAGGCGGAATTGAACAGCTCCTGGCAGGTCGCGGTGTTGGGCAGCGAGAGATGGAGGGCGCGCGCCCCCGACAGGGCAAGATTGAGATCCTTCTGGTGCAGCTCGATGCGGAAACCGGGCTGGAAGTTGCGCTTGATCATGCGCTCGCCATGCACCTCGAGGATCCGCGAGGAGGCGAAGCCGCCCATCAGGGCGGACCGCACCTTTGCGGGATCGGCGCCGGCGCGCGAGGCGAAGAGCAGCGCCTCGCCGACCGCCTCGATGGTGAGCGCGACGATGATCTGGTTGGCGACCTTGGTGGTCTGCCCGTCGCCGTTGCCGCCCACCAGCGTGATGTTCTTGCCCATCAGCTCGAAGATCGGCTTGACCTTGTCGAAGGTCGCCTGCGCACCGCCGATCATGATGGTGAGCGACGCCGCCTTGGCGCCGACCTCGCCGCCCGAGACCGGCGCGTCGAGATACTCGCAACCGAGTTCGTTGATGCGGGCGGCGAATTTCTTCGTCTCGATCGGCGAGATCGAGCTCATGTCGACGACGATCTTGCCCTTCTTCAGCCCGGCGGCGACGCCGTCCGCGCCGAACAGCACTGCTTCGACATCGGGTGTGTCGGGCACCATCAGGATGATCACCTCGGATTTCTCGGCGACCTCCTTGATCGTCTTGCAGACCGTCGCCTTGCCGCGGATCGCGTCGGGCACGCGGCGCCCGCCGAAGACGGCGAGCGAATGGCCGCCGGCGATGAGATGCTCCGCCATGGGGGCTCCCATGATGCCGAGCCCGATGAAACCAATCTGCATGATGATCCTCCCGTGGATTGCGGCCGACGCCAATGCGGGGCGCGCGCGGCGTTGCCGGCAGTCTACAATGCGGTTTCGAAGAGTCGACCGCCGAAACGCATGCGATGGCGCAACAACAGGAAAGGAAAGGAACGGACATGACCGAGAAGGACAGGGTGCTGTCGGCCAATCTTGAATTCTACCGCGCCTTCACCCTGCGCGACGTGGCGGCGATGGAATCGCTATGGGCGCGGGCCTTGCCGGTCTCGTGCATCCATCCCGGCTGGATGGCGCTGCGCGACCGCGAGGCGGTGATACGCTCCTGGCGGGACATCCTGGCCAATCCCGAGGCGCCGCGCATCATGTGCCACGACGAGGACGCCCTGCTTTACGGCAGCGTCGCCATCGTCACCTGCGAGGAGGCGCTCGACGGCAACACCCTCGTCGCCACCAATATCTTCGCGCAGGAAGACGGCGCCTGGCGCCTCATCCACCACCAGGCCGGGCCGTTGCTGATGCGCGCGGGCCATGGCGGCAGCGGGGCGAATCGTCTCAACTAACGCGTTCGGCACAGTCCAATATGGATGCCTTGCGCGAGCCGGCGCCGCCGATCAGTGGCGCAGCTTGACGTCGATCGAGCGGGGCTCGCCGAGCCGGCGCGTCTCGATTGCAGCGATGCGCGTCGCGATATCGCCCAGCGTCGCGTCGGCGGGAAGCACGAAGAGGAGAGCCGCATGCTCGAACTGGACGGTTACGGCGTTGACACGCTCTGCGACCCTGTCTGTCAAGCGGGGATCTGCCCAGTGGGGGGCTGCTATGCGAAGCATCGAGAGCTCCTATGCCAATAGCGCGTGCGATGCGCTGTCGAGCGGCGCCCGACCTGCGTATTACGTCATGCCCCGCCTGTCGCGTCCGTGACGCCCACATTAAATCCCCGTTATCCGGTCGGGCTGGTCACTAGCTCCCTCGGCGCTGGTGACGAGGCAATCGCCAATTACTGTTCTCGTGGAAAAAATGCCGCCATCGCGTACCATCCGAGGACGGCACCAGCGCCGGTCGGATGACGGAATCCCCATGATCAAGGCCATGCTGCCGGCGATCGCCGGCCTGTGCTGGCTGCTCGCCGGCAGTGCGCTGGCGGCGGAGACATGGTCGCCGCAAGGCGTCTGGCTTACCGAGGACCGAGATGGCGCCGTCGAAATCTTCGATTGTGGCGAGGTGCTCTGCGGCCGGATCGTGTGGCAGAAATCGCCGCTGCGCGCCGATGGCAGCCTCGATATCGACGACCACAATCCGGACCCGGCGCTGCGCCAGCAGCCGATCTGCGGGCTGCAGATCATCCGCGACCTGAAGCAATCCGACCCGACGACATGGAGCGACGGCTCGGTCTATGATCCGGACAGCGGCAAGACCTATCACGTAAAGTTGACAATGGAGGGCGCCGATACGCTCCGCCTGCGCGGCTATATCGGCATACCGCTCCTCGGCGAAAGCCAACTCTGGCGCCGCGCTCCCGCCGATCTGCCGCTCTGCGCCGCGCCACGCTGAGATGGCCGCGCGGCGCGTGCGCCCTACTCCGCCGCGTGCGCCGTCTCCGCCGCCTTCTCTATCCGCGCCGCGCAGTATTTGAACTCCGGAATCTTGCCGAAGGGATC
>DATAQP010000060.1:0-3307 GCA_036264595.1 Allostellaceae bacterium | reverse complement strand
GCTCCTCTACCGGGCGCTCGACATAGGTGTCCTTCTTCGCCCCGCCGCATGCGCTTGCCAATAGGGCAAGGCCGAGAACGGCGGCTAGGCGAAGACCGAAAAACTGCTTGCGCATAATCCCCTGCGAAACCGCCCCCCTTGCGAAAACTACCGCGCGCCGGCGGTGCGAACGGTACCGGCACCGTTAGCGCAGAATACCATCGCGCCGGTCGATCGGCCTAGAAAAAGCAATCCCGGCGCTGCCGGGGCGGCGCCGGGATCATGTCGCGTCGGTCGGGCCGGAAACCGTCAGGCGGTGGCCCGATTGCGCTCACCCCAGATCACCGCGTCGATGGCGTCGCCGCGCGACAGCGTCGTGAAGCACCAGGCGCCCGGCGTGGCGAACAGCGCCTCGAGCAGCTTGCGGTTCAGCAGATGGCCGGAGCGCTCGCCGCGGAAATGGCCGATGAGCGGACCGCCGGCGAGATAGAGGTCGCCGACCGCGTCGAGCAGCTTGTGGCGGACGAACTCGTCGGCGTAGCGCAGCCCGCCCTCGTTGAGGATGGTATCGCCGTTGACGACGACGGAGTTGTCGAGGGAGCCGCCGCGCGCCAGGCCGGCGGCGCGCAGCCGGTCGACCTCGTGCAGCAGCCCGAAGGTGCGGGCGCGGCTGATCTCCGACTTGAAGCTGTCGCTGTCGAAGACGATGCTGAGATCCTGGCGGCTGATCACCCGGCTGGCGAAATCGATTTCGAAGCTCATCGAGAAGCCGTCATCGGGCATCAGCGTGGCGGATTTCTCGCTGTCGCCGACGGTCACCTTCTTGAGGATGCGGATGGCGCGCCGCGCCGCGTCTTGCTCGACGACGCCGGCGCATTCGATGAGAAAGACGAAGGGGGCGGCGCTGCCGTCCATGATCGGCACTTCCGGACCGTCGAGTTCGACCAGCGCGTTGTCGATCTCGGCGCCGGCCAGCGCCGCCATCAAATGCTCGACCGTGCCGATGGTAATGCCTTCGCCGTTGCTCAACGTCGTGCACAGCGAGGATTCGACGACGTTGCGCCACTGCGCCGCGATCTCGGCGCCGGCGCCGCCGGCATCGGTGCGACGGAAGACGACGCCGCTATTGGGCGCCGCGGGATGCAGGGTCATCGATGTCTTGACTCCGGAATGGAGCCCGATGCCGCGACAATGGATCGGATTCTTGATAGTGCGTTGCTGCACGACGTTCATTTTTTTGCCTTCGCGTCGCTCTCGCCGACCTGATCAGGCCGCATCCGATAGGGTTAGCAATAGCAACAAGGAGGGGGTTGGAACAAATCACTCTTTGTTAAAGTTTATTACACGTTAACGTTCCAGAAATGAGCTATTTATCAATTAGTTAAATAATGAGAAACCGACCGGGGTCGCACGCCATTCGAGGGGCGCGAGGCTGCACGCGGCGGGAGAAGCCCGGCGTCGGCTTCTCCCGCCGCGCGTCAGCCGTTGCGACTGCCGCCTAGTTCGCCTGCCGGCGCAGGAAGGCGGGAATGTCGAGCAGATCCTCCTCGCTCTTCGAGCCGATCAGCCGGTCGCCCGGATCGAGGGCGCCGAGCCGCGGCTGCTGCGCCGTTGCCGTGGCGGCCGGGACTTTCGCGCGCTCCGCCGGTGCGGCAGGGGCGCGGTTGCGGCCGACGCCGGTCACCCGCTCGAACAGGCTGGGTCCGCGCGGCTTGACCTTGGCGACCGGGCGCCCGCCATTTTCCATGGCGGCGGCAGCGAAGGCGTCCGAGACCGCCACCGGGGCGACTTGCGGGCGGGCGATGGCCGGCTCGACGGCGCGCTGCACGAGGTAGGCGCCCTCGCGCAAGGCGGCGCTCTCGGCCGCTTGGGCCGCGGCGGGCGTCGGCTCGCTGCTGTCGCCCCCGGAGAGCATGGCGGGCAGCACGGGGGGGCTGGCTAGCGCGCTCGCGGCGATCGGCAGGGCGCCGGGCACGCTGGCCGCCGGCATCTGCGCGACGCCGAGGCTGCCCGGTTGCGGCGCATCGCGGTCGCCGACCAGGCTGAGCAGCGGACGCTGCGCCGAGACGGCGACGTCGATGCCGGTGGCGACGACCGAGATGCGCATGCGGCCGGCGAGCTTCTCGTCGAAGGTCGAGCCGAAGATGATGTTGGCTTCCGGATCGACCTCCTCGCGGATACGATTGGCCGCCTCGTCGACCTCGAAGAGGGTCATGTCGGCACCGCCGGTGATGTTGATGAGGACGCCGCGCGCCCCCTTCATCGAGACATCCTCGAGCAGCGGGTTGGAGATGGCGGCTTCGGCGGCGTCGATCGCCCGGCGGTCGCCTTCCGCCTCGCCGGTGCCCATCATCGCCTTGCCCATCTCGCCCATGACGGCCCGGATATCGGCGAAGTCGAGATTGATGAGGCCGGGCATGATCATCAGGTCGGTGACGCCGCGTACGCCCGAATGCAGCACGTCATCGGCCATCTTGAAGGCGTCGGCGAAGGTCGTCTTCTCGTTCGCCACCCGGAACAGGTTCTGGTTCGGGATGATGATCAGCGTGTCGACGTATTTCTGCAGCTCGAGCATGCCGGCCTCGGCGAGGCGCATGCGGTGCGAGCCTTCGAAATGGAACGGCTTGGTGACGACGCCGACAGTCAGAATGCCGGCCTCGCGCGCCGCGCGCGCGATGACAGGCGCGGCGCCGGTGCCGGTGCCGCCGCCCATGCCGGCGGTGATGAACACCATGTTGGAGCCGTGGAGCGCCTGCATGATCTCGTCGAGCGCCTCCTCGGCGGCGGCACGTCCGACATCGGGACGCGAGCCGGCGCCGAGGCCGCGCGTCACGCTGATGCCGAGCTGGATGCGCCGCTCGGCGAGGTTCTGCATCATCGCCTGGGCGTCGGTGTTGCAGATGAGGAACTCGCATCCGATGAGATTCGAGCGGATCATGTTGTTGACCGCGTTGCCGCCCGCGCCGCCGACGCCGACGACGCTGATACGCGGCTTCATCTCGTGCTCGTCTCTCGGAACGCTCAGATTGATCGACATGCTAACCTCCAACGCTACGCGGCCCGCGAATTGCTGGGCGGTGGATAGGGAAACCGGTGGTCTTGCTCATGCTGGCTGGTGCCGGATGCCATCGTCAGAAATTCTCCTTCAGCCAGTGCCCGACGCGCCCGAACAACCCGGCGCGCGGGCCGCTCAGCGCCCGTGCTTGGCGAGGCGTCTCGGCGCGCTCGGAGAGCGCGAAATGGAGCAGCCCGACGCAGGTCGAGAAGGCGGGACCCCCGGTCGCTTCGGCAAGGCCAGCGACACGTAGCGGTCGACCGATTCGGATCT
>DATAQP010000559.1:0-10750 GCA_036264595.1 Allostellaceae bacterium | reverse complement strand
AGAGCACAAGCGGCAGCCAGACGATCGCCGTGTGCGCCGGCACCGCGACGAGGATGGCGATGAGCCAGCCTCCATGCAGCGCGACGAAAAGCGGGTAGTGATATCTGCCATGCTCGATCGCGCCGCGCCGCCGCAGACGTCGCGTGTTGCGGGCGGCGTAGAGCAACTCGGCGAGCCGCTGCAGCGCGACCAGCGAGACGACGATGACGACCGCGCTCACCCGTCGTCGAGGACGAGAAATCCGGCGGTGAAGCCGGGGCCGAGCGCGCTGAGCAGCATGCGCCGCTTGACGCCGTGGTGCAGCATCCGCTCGAGCACGAAGAGGACCGTTGCCGCCGACATGTTGCCGTAATCGCGCAGCACGCGTCGTCCTTCGACGAGAGTGCCGGCGGCCAAGCCATAAGCCTGCTCCAGCGCGGTCAATACCTTGGCGCCACCGGGATGGCAGACGAAGGCATCGATATCGGAGAGAGCGAGCCCGTGCTGCGCGAGGAAAGTCTCGGCGACGCCGCGCAGCTTGCCGCGGACGAGGGCGGGGATGTCGCGCGAGAAGAGCGCCTTGAGCCCGTCCTCCTCGACCTGCCAGCCCATGATGTCGAGAGAGCATGGCCAGGTGTGCTCGCCCGCCGGGCCGATCCGCGGCCCGGCACCGCCGCCGCCCGAGAGGATCGCCCCGGCCGCGCCGTCGCCGAACAACGCCGTCGCCACGACATTGCTTTTCGAGAAGTCGTTCTTGCGGAAGCACAGGGCGCAGAGCTCGACGACGAGGAAGAGAACATGACTGGTCGGTGCCATGCGCGCCAGCGCGGCGGCACGCGCCAGACCGACCACGCCGCCGGCGCAGCCGAGGCCGAAGATCGGCAGGCGCTGCACGTCAGGGCGCATTCCCAGTCGCTCCATCAGCAGGGCATCGAGACTCGGCGTCGCGATGCCCGTGGTCGAGACCACGACGATGGCGTCGATTGCCTCGAGTGGCAATTCCGCCTGGGCGAGGCAGTCCCGCGTCACGCGCTCGAGCAACGCTACCGCGTTGTCGAGATAGATGCGGTTGCGGTCCTTCCAGCCCGACGGCGCGTCGTACCATTCGATCGGCACGCAGGAATAACGCGTCTCGATCTCGGCATTCTCGAAGACGGGCAGCAGCCGCTCGATCTCGTCGCCGGCGCTGGCGAAGAGATGGCGAGCGCGGACGCGCACCTCGGACTGGCGCAGCCTATAGGGCGGCACCGCGGTAGCGAGGGCGAGCAGGCGCGGTTCCATCATCACGGGGGTTCCTTTGTGCTCGCCTATTAGACTCCAGGGGGGGCGGGGCCGACCAATCACCATGATGCGATAACGCCGCACCGAGCGCCATGGGTGTGGCCGAGGGCCGCCCTGCGACCATTTTGCCTTTCGGGCGCGTTATGGTGGGGCGGGGCGGACGGTTTGCCTTTGTGCGGCCATGATTTACCCGCCTATGGCACGATTGAGGTAGACTGACGACGCATTTTCCGCCCGGAGCAAATCTTTTGAGCGTCCCGCCACCCGGCGTTGCAGCAACCCGCAAGAAGCCCCGCCTGCGGCTCCGCGAGCATTTGCGCGCCTATTTCATCGCCGGTATCCTGGTCACCGGCCCGGTCAGCCTGACGCTCTACCTCGCCTGGCTCTTCGTCGATTTCGTGGACAGCCGCGTCGCCTTGCTCATTCCCGAAGGGTGGAACCCGGCCGACTACCTGCCGGTCCATATTCCCGGGGTGGGGCTGGTGACGGTCGTCATCGGCCTGACGCTGATCGGCGCGCTGACCGCCGGTTATGTCGGACGCCGCCTGCTGCGCCTCGGCGACCGGTTGCTCGCCCGCATGCCGCTGATTCGCGGCCTCTACAGCGCTATGAAGCAGATTTTCGAGACCGTGCTGTCGAAGCAATCGAATACGTTTCGTGAGGTCGTGCTGCTCGAATGGCCGCGCCGCGAGATGTGGGCGATCGGCTTCATCACCGGTCGTACCGAGGGCGAGATCAAGGAGCTGACCCACGAAGACTCGGTCAATGTCTATGTCCCGACGACGCCGAACCCGACCTCCGGCTATCTCGTTCACGTGCCGCGCAGCGACGTCGTTGTGCTCGGCATGAGCGTCGAGGAAGGGATCAAGTTCATTATCTCCGGTGGCATCGTCGCACCGCCCACGCGCGTCGCGGCCAAGCCGGGCGCCGCCGAGATACGCTCCGAGACCGCGACGACCTCCTCGTCCTAACCGGTGCGCGCGTAACGCACCGCAGCGTCGCGCTGGAAGAGATAGAGCAAGGTGCGGAGAGCCTCGCCGCGCGGCGATTTCAGTCCCGGATCGCGTGTCATGACGAGCCGCGCGTCGTCCTGCGCGATGGCGAGAAGATCCTGGTGCACTGCGAGATCGGCGATGCGCAGCGCCGGCATGCCGCTCTGCCGCGTGCCGAGCACCTCGCCGCCGCCGCGCAGGCGAAGATCCTCCTCGGCGATGCGGAACCCGTCATCGCTCTCGCGCATGATCGACAGCCGTGCCTTTGCCGTCTCGCCGAGCGGCGTTGCATAGAGGAGGAGGCAGCTCGACGCCACCTCGCCGCGGCCGACGCGTCCGCGCAGCTGGTGCAGCTGGGCAAGGCCGAAGCGCTCGGCATGCTCGATCACCATGATTGTCGCTTGCGGCACGTCGACGCCGACCTCGACCACCGTCGTAGCCACCAGCAAATCGATCGATCCGGCGGCGAAGGCTCCCATCACGCAATCCTTCTCGGCGCCCTTCATGCGACCGTGGACGAGGCCGACGCGACTGCCGAACAGGGCGGATAATTGGGTGTAGCGCGCTTCGGCGTCGGCGAGATCGACCATCTCGGATTCCTCCACGAGCGGGCAGATCCAATAGATCGTCGTGCCGCCGGCGAGAGCGCGCTCGATGCCCGCGACGACCTCGTCGAGACGCGACAAGGGGATCGTGCGGGTGCTCACTGGCTTGCGTCCGGCCGGCTTCTCGCGCAGCAGCGAGGCGTCGAGATCGCCATAGGCGGTCAATAGCAGCGTGCGCGGAATCGGTGTCGCCGTCATCACCAGCATGTCGAGCGCCTTGCCCTTGGCGCTCAGTGCCATTCGCTGATCGACGCCGAAGCGATGCTGCTCGTCGATGACGGCGAAAGCGAGATCCTGGAAGACGATCTCGTCCTGGAAGAGCGCATGCGTGCCGATGACGATCTGCACGGCGCCGTTTGCCAGCCGGTCGAGTATGTCCTGGCGCGCCCGGCCCTTCTCGCGTCCAGTGAGCAGCGCCACGCTGATGCCGGCTGGCGCGGCCAGCTTCTCGATCGTCGCGAGATGCTGGCGGCACAATATCTCGGTGGGCGCCATCAGGGCTGCCTGGCGGCCGCATTCGATCGCATTGAGCATCGCCAGCAGGGCGACCACTGTCTTGCCCGAGCCGACATCGCCCTGCAGCAGGCGCATCATGCGCGTCGATGCCGCCATGTCGGCGTCGATCTCGGCGAGGGCATGGAGCTGCGACCCGGTCAGGCGGAAGGGTAGGGCGTCGATCACCTTGCGGCGCAGGCGCCCGTCGCCGGCGATGTTCCGGCCGGCGAGGCGCTTGTTGTCGGCGCGCACCAGCGCGATCGCCAGCTGATTGGCGAGCAGTTCGTCATAGGCGAGGCGCTGGCGTGCCAGTGAGGTCGGGGTGAGCGCGGCTTCGTCTGCCGGCGCATGGAGCTCCAGCAGCGCGCTGCGCCAATCGGGCCAGCCATGACGGCGTTGCAGCGCGGGATCGAGCCATTCCGGCAGCGCCCGCGTACGCTCGAGCGCCGCCGCGATCGCCTTCTGCACCATGCGCAGCGTCAAGCCGGTGGTCAGGCCGTAGACCGGCTCGATGGGCTTGAGCTGGGCGGCTTCTTCGGGAGCGAGGATGTAGTCCGGATGGGTGATCTGGATCTCGTTGTTGAAATGCTCGATCCGGCCGCTGACGATGCGCGTGGCGCCGACCGGTAGCTGGCGCGCCAGATAGTCGCCCTTGGCGTGAAAGAAGACGAGGTGGAGGAAGCCGGTCTCGTCGCGGCAGCGCACGCGGTGGGGCCGCTTGCCATGTCCCGCGACATGCCCGTCGACGACGATTTTGAGCGTCGCGGTTGCGCTGGGTGGTGCCTCCCGCACCTTGGGCGCGAAGCGGCGGTCGATGATGCCGGTCGGTAGATGCCAGAGCAGATCTACCACCGCCGGGCCGGCAAGCCGCTCGAAGAGCTTTCCCAGGCGCGGCCCGACGCCGGCGAGGGTGGTGATCGGCGCATAAAGTGGAAACAGGATTTCGGGACGCAAGCGCTCGCACCTTCCTGGCCGGATTGGCCTGACCGGATTCGGCCGTCGCCAGCATGCCGAAAATTGCGTGCCGGTAAAGCCCGGCATCGATCGCCGGAGGTGGAGGTGACCCGGGGTGGAGGTGACGGCGGGCGCGGCACACGCTATATGATGGGTCCCTGCCACACTCCGTCGATGGAAGATGACCGAGACGTTCGATACCCGCCGCAAGCGGCTGCTCTTTCGCAGCTGCCATCGCGGCACCAAGGAGATCGATCTGCTGGTCGGTTCGTTCGCCGAGCGACATCTCGCCGACTTTTCCGCGACGGAGCTCGACCGGTACGAAGTGCTGCTCGACAATGATGACGGCGATCTCTTCGCTTGGATCACGGGTCGCGCGCCACCGCCGCCGGAATACGATGACGAAATTCTGCGCCGGCTGCGCAACTTCAGATACACGGCACGACCGGCTTGACCGCTTCCCTGCCGCATCTCCGCCCGTATTGCCGGGTCACCATCCATGGTGCGCCCGAAGGGCATGACGCCTTCGTGCTCGGCCGCCTGGTGGCCGGGGAGACGTCGGAAATCCTGCATGTCTGCCACGATGATGGCCGCATGGCGCGGCTCGCCGCTGCCATCCACTTCTTCCGGCCGGAGCTCGAGCTTCTGACCTTTCCGGCGTGGGATTGCCTGCCCTACGACCGCGTCTCGCCCAACGCCGAGATCGTCAGCCGGCGAGTCGACACGCTGACGCGGCTTGCCGATGCCGAGGGCGAGACCGGGCATCGGCGCATTGTCCTCACCACCGTCAACGCGCTGATCCAGCGCGTCCCGCCGCGCCAGCTCTTTCGCGGCCGTGTGCTGAGCGTCGCGGTCGGCGAGCGTATCCCGCTCGATCAGTTGGTGATGTTCCTCGGCCAGAACGGCTACGGCCGGACCGATACGGTGCGCGAGGCGGGCGAGTTCGCCGTGCGCGGCGGCATCCTCGACGTCTTCCCGTCGGGCGAGGCCAATCCGCTGCGGCTTGACTTCTTCGGCGACACGCTCGAAGGCGTGCGCAGCTTCGACGCGCTCACCCAGCGATCGACCGGCACGCTCGATGGCTTCGCCTTGAAGCCGATGAGCGAGGTCCTCCTCGACGAGCAGGCGATCCATCGTTTCCGCACCCGCTATCGCGAGCAGTTCGGCACCGTCGCCGATGACGACCCGCTCTACGATTCGATCAGCGCCGGTCGCCGCTATATCGGCATGGAGCACTGGCTGCCACTCTATTACGAAGCGCTCGAGACGCTCTTCGACTATCTGCCGCGCGCCGCGGTGACGCTCGACTATCAGGCGATCGACGGGCGCGACGTTCGCCTGGCGACGATCGCCGATTTCTATGCGGCGCGGAAGACGATGCCGCCGGCCGCGCGGGGCGCGGCGCCAGTCTATCGTCCGGTGCGTCCGGATCAGCTCTATCTCGACGCGGCGGAATGGGATGCCGCCCTCGCCGAGCGCGCGGTCGCCGATTTCACGCCGTTTGCCGCGCCGGACAACACGCCGGGCAGCTTCGACGCGGGGGCGCGTCCGGCGCGCAATTTCGCCGAGGCGCGCGCCAATCCCAAGATCAACGTCTTCGACGCCGTCCGCGACTATCTCGCGGAGGAGCGTGCCGCCGGACGCCGCGTCGCGGTGGCGGCGTTCAGCGCCGGGGCCGCCGACCGTCTGACGACCGTGCTGCGCGATCACGGTGTCGTCGAGGTGCAGCGCGCCGATGGCTGGGCGGCGCTCCGGAAGCTGTCGCAGCGCGCCGTCGGCGTCGTCGTCCTGGGACTCGAGCACGGCTATGTCGCCGGCAATGTCGTCCTCGTCAGCGAGCAGGACATTCTCGGCGACCGCCTGGCCCGGCCCCCGAAGCGGCGGCAGAATTTCGACAAGTTCATCGCCGAGGTGGCGACGCTGGCGACCGGCGATCTCGTCGTTCATGCCGAGCACGGCATCGGCCGCTATGACGGGCTGGTCACGCTCGAGGTGAGCGGCGCACCGCATGACTGCCTGCGCGTCCTCTATGCCGGCGACGACAAGCTGTTCGTCCCTGTCGAGAATATCGAGGTGCTGTCGCGCTTCGGCTCCGAGGAGGCCGAAATCCAGCTCGACCGGCTCGGCGGCGTCGCCTGGCAGTCGCGCAAGGCGCGCGTCAAGCAGCGCATCCGCGAGATCGCCGCCGAGCTCATCGCCGTCGCCGCCCAGCGCCAGCTGCGCCAGGGCGAGATACTGCCGGCGCCCGAGGGACTCTACGAGGAGTTCGCCGCGCGCTTCCCCTATCCGGAGACCGAGGACCAGCTGCGTGCCATCGCCGAGACGCTGAGCGACATGGCCTCGGGCAAGCCGATGGATCGGCTGATCTGCGGCGATGTCGGCTTCGGCAAGACCGAGGTTGCGCTGCGCGCCGCCTTCGTCGCCGCGCTGTCCGGCACGCAAGTCGCCGTCATCGTGCCGACGACGCTGCTCGCGCGTCAGCATTTCCGCACCTTTCAGCAGCGTTTCGCCGGGCTGCCGGTGCGCATCGGTCAGCTCTCGCGCTTCGTGTCGGCGAAGGACGCGAAGGCGATCAAGGCGGGGCTTGCCGAAGGCGAGATCGACATCGTCGTGGGCACCCATGCGCTGCTCGCGAAGGATATCAAGTTCAAGCATCTCGGCCTGCTCGTCGTCGACGAGGAGCAACATTTCGGCGTCAAGCAGAAGGAGAAGCTGAAGCGCCTGAAGAGCAACGTCCACATCCTGACGCTGACTGCCACGCCGATTCCGCGCACGCTGCAGCTCGCGCTCTCCGGCGTGCGCGAGATGAGCATCATTGCGACGCCGCCGGTCGACCGGCTGGCGGTGCGCACCTTCGTCATGCCGTATGACGGCGTCGTCCTCCGCGAGGCTGTGCTGCGTGAGCATCATCGCGGCGGCCAGTGCTTCTACGTCGTGCCACGCATCAGCGACATCGATCACGTCAAGGAGCTGCTGGCCAAGATCGCGCCGGAAATCAAGGTCTGCGTCGCCCACGGAAAGATGGCGGCGAGCGCCCTCGAAGCGGTGATGGGCGCCTTCGACGAAGGCGCTTACGAGCTGCTGTTGTCGACCAATATCGTCGAGTCCGGCCTCGACATGCCGACCGCCAACACCATGATCATTCACCGCTCCGACATGTTCGGCCTGGCGCAGCTCTATCAGCTGCGCGGCCGCATCGGCCGCGGCAAGGTGCGCGCCTATGCCTATCTCACCCTGCCGACCGGCAAGGCGTTGTCGGAGACGGCGCAGCGCCGCCTCGAGGTCATGCAGACGTTCGACACGCTGGGCGCCGGCTTCACCCTGGCGAGCCACGATCTCGACATACGCGGCGCCGGCAACCTGCTCGGCGAGGAGCAGTCGGGCCACGTCCGCGAGGTCGGCATCGAGCTCTATCAGCACATGCTCGAGGAGGCTGTCGCCGAGGCGCGTAGCGGCGCCGCCGGGCTCGCCGCGCCGGCGGAGGAATGGACGCCGCAGATCACCGTCGGCACCTCGGTGCTCATTCCGGATTCCTACGTCGCCGATCTCGGCGTGCGGCTCGGCCTTTATCGCCGCATCGCGACGCTGCTCGACCAGCGCGAGATCGACGGTTTCGCCGCCGAGCTCGTCGATCGTTTCGGACCACTGCCGCAAGAGGTTGGCAACCTGCTCGAGATCATCGCCATCAAGCGGCTCTGCCGCGACGCCGGAATCGAAAAGGTCGAGGCCGGTCCGAAGGGCGCCGTCTTCACCTTCCGCGACAACCGCTTCGCCAATCCGGCCGGCCTCGCCGCCTTCATCCAGAAGCAAGTCGGCACCGCCAAGCTGCGCTCCGACCACAAGCTCGTCGTCGCCCGCGCCTGGGACGATTCCCGCGCCCGGGTCAATGGCCTCACCCGCCTGCTGAGGGAGCTGGCGGCGCTGGCGGCGGAGGGGCCGGGCGCCACCCCGTTGCCGGCGCCGACGAGCGATCTCGTCAAGCGCGCCGCCGTCGGCAAGCGCGGCTGAGCGGCGGCTACGCCACCGGCTGCACCGCTGCGTTCTGCACCAGATCGAAGAGCGGGAAGAAGAATTCCGGCTCCTGGGCGCCGGAGATCGAATAGCCGCCATCGAGGATGAAGCACGGCACGCCGCTGATGCCGAGACGCCGGGCGCTGCGATCCTCGCCGAGCACTTCCTCGAGCCCTTCCTCGCCGGCCAGCCACTCGGCCGCCTCGCTGCGGGCGAAGCCGCTCTCCGCGGCGATGTCGGCGAGCACGGCACGGTCGCCGATATCGCGCCCTCGCTCGAAATAGGCGGCGAACAGCGCCTCGACGACGGGATCGGCATTGCCCGCGAGCGTCGCGTACCGGATGAGGCGATGCGCGTCGCGCGTGTTCGGCGTGCGCTGGATGCGCTCGAAGGCGAAGGCGATGTCCTCGCCGGCCCCCGCCTCGGCGATCGCCGCGTAGATGCGCGCGGCATGGGCCGCGCCGCCGAATTTCGCGGCGATATAATCGGCGCGCAGCATGCCGCCCTCCGGCATCTCGGGGTTGAGCTGGAAGGCGCGCCAGGTGATCGAGATGGAGAGCTCGGAGCGCTGCTCGAGGGCGCGGCCGAGGCGCCGCTTGCCGATGAAGCACCAGGGGCAGATGACGTCGGAGACGATGTCGATATGCACGGGGCCTCTCCCGGGTAGGAAACAATTCGCCGATATTCGCAGAAAACCACGGCGCTGACGAGGCGCGCTTGCGGGTGTCCGCCCCCTTGACCGGCAGGGCGACGAAGGCGACGATTGCCGGATGGGCGACGGCATGACGAGGGAGGGCTACGACGCGCCGCATCTGCGGCGCCGCGCCGCCAATCACGCCCCGCTCTCGCCGCTCTCCTTCCTCGCCCGCGCCGCCGCGATCTTCCCGGACAAGATCGCCGTCATCCATGGCGCAAGGCAAATCTGCTACGCCGAGTTCTACGCGCGCTGCCGGCGCCTCGCCGATGCGCTGCGGCAGCGTGGGATAGGCGTCGGCGACGTGGTCGCCGTCATGGCGCCCAACACGCCTGCCATGCTCGAGGCGCATTACGGCGTGGCGATGGCCGGCGGTGTGCTCAACGCGCTCAACTACCGGCTCGATGCGCGCTCGATCGCCTTCATCCTCGATCATGGCGGTGCCAAGATCGTGCTGATCGATCGCGAGTTCTCGGGCGTGATGGGCGCAGCACTTTTGCTCACCGCGGCGCGGCCGCTGGTGGTCGATATCGAGGACCCCGCTTACGACGGCGGCACGCCGATCGGCGAGACCGAGTACGAGGCGTTTCTCGCGACGGGCGACCCCGAGGCGTCGTGGTCGCTGCCGGACGATGAATGGCGGGCGATCGCGCTCGGCTACACTTCGGGCACCACGGGCAATCCCAAGGGCGTCGTCGTCCACCATCGCGGCGCCTTCCTCAACGCCATGGGCAACGCCATCGCCTTCGGCCTCTCGGCGGAGTCGGTCTATCTCTGGACCCTGCCGATGTTCCACTGCAACGGCTGGACCTATACCTGGGCGGTGACCGCGGTCTGCGGTACCCATGTCTGCCTGCGCCGCGTCGAGCCGGCGACGATCTTCGCCGCCATCGCGGCGCATCGCGTCACCCATCTCTGCGGCGCGCCGATCGTCCTCACCATGCTGATCCACGCGCCGGAGACGGCGAAGCAGCATTTCGCCCATACCGTCGAGGTCGCCACCGGCGGCGCCGCGCCGCCCTCGGCAGTGATTGCCGGGATGGAGCGCATGGGATTCCGCGTCACTCATCTCTACGGCCTCACCGAATGCTACGGGCCGGCGACGTTGTGCGCCTGGCAGGCGGGTTGGGACGCGTTGCCGCTCGACGAGCGCGCCGGTTTCATGGCGCGCCAGGGCGTGCGCTATCCGACGCTCGAGGGCGCGCGAATCGTCGGCGCCGCGACGATGACGGATGTGCCGGCCGACGGCGCGACGCTCGGCGAGCTGGTGCTGCGCGGCAACACGGTGATGAAGGGGTACCTCAAGAACCCGGCCGCCTCGCAGGAAGCTTTCGCCGGCGGCTGGTTCCATACCGGCGATCTCGGCGTCATGCACAAGGACGGCTATATCGAGATCAAGGATCGCGCCAAGGACATCATCATCTCGGGCGGCGAGAACATCTCCTCGCTCGAGGTCGAGGAGGTGCTCTACCGCCATCCCGCAGTGATGGAGGCGGCGGTGGTGGCGCGGCCGGACGAAAAATGGGGCGAGACTCCCTGCGCCTTCGTCACGCTGAAGCCGGGCGGCACGGCGAGCGCGGCGGAGATCACCGAATGGTGCCGCGCCAACCTCGCCCATTTCAAGGTGCCGAAGACCATCGTCTTCGGCGCTCTGCCCAAGACCTCGACAGGGAAGATCCAGAAATTCGCGCTGCGCGACCAGGCCCGGGAGTTGTAGATGAGCATTCGTATCGATCTCG
>DATAQP010000549.1:0-2671 GCA_036264595.1 Allostellaceae bacterium | reverse complement strand
CGATGGCCGCTAAGTCGCTGCATCGCCCCGCCCTCCTCGACGCCGGTTTCCTCATCGGCCCGGCGTCGGCGACGGTCATCGTCGTGCTGGCGCTGCCGCTGCTCCTCCTCCTGCGCTACAGCTTCAACCGCTTCGTCCCCGGCGAGTTCATGGTCGAGGCGGTGACGCTGGAGAACTACGTCAAGTTCTTCGCCGATCCCTATTACAGCCGCGTCATGCTCGTCACCATCGTGGTCGCGGTCGCGAGCACGTTCTTCTGCCTCGTCCTCGGCTATCCCACCGCCTATCTGCTGGCGCGCAGCAAATCGCATTACAAGACACTGATGATCATGCTGGTGGTCATGCCGCTCTTCGTCGGCAACGCGGTGCGCGCCGCCGGCTGGATCGTCGTCTTCGGCCATCAGGGCTTCCTCAACGCTGCGCTCGTGTGGCTGGGGCTCATCAGCGAGCCGCTCGAGATCATGTACACGACGACCGCGGTCATCGTCGGCATCACCGCCTTCAACCTGCCCTTCATGGTGCTGACCCTGCAGAGCGTCATCGAGGGGATTCCGGAATCCCTGGAGGAGGCGGCGCTCGGCATGGGCGCGGGTCCGTTACGCGCCTTCCGCCGGGTCACCCTGCCGCTGTCGCTCAACGGCATCGCCGCCGGAACGATATTGTGCTTCATCCTGGCGATGAACGCCTACGCGACGCCGGTGCTGCTTGGCGGGCCGCGCTTCCAGATGATGGCGCCGCTCGTCTACGACCAGATTTCCCAGCAATCCAACTGGCCGCTCGGCAGCGCCCTCGCCTTCATCCTGATGGCGGCGACGCTGGTCCTGACTCTCGCCTCGAACCTCATGCTGCGCCAGCGCGCGCGCCGCTAAAAGGAGCTTCGCATGACGATGACGACGAAAGCCACACGCCGCACGCTCCTCAAGGGCGCCAGCGCGCTCGCCGCCGCTTCGCTGGTGCCGGCCTCGCTGCGCGCGGAGGGCGAGCCGCTCCGCCTCGGCATATTGACGCCGCTGACCGGCGCCGGCTCGGCCGACGGGCCGCGCATGCTGGCCGCCATGCAGGCGGTCGCCAAGGAGGTCAACGCCGCTGGCGGCGTGCTCGGCCGCCAGATCGCGTTCGTCATCGAGGACGACCAGACCAATCCCGATGCCGCGGTGAAGGCGGCGCGCAAGCTGATCGACGTCGACCGCGTCCCCGTCATCATGGGCACCTGGGCCTCGGCGGTAACCACCGCGGTGGCGCCGCTCTGCTGGGAGAGCAAGACCTTCCTTACCACCGTGTCGGGCGCCGACACGATCACCAAGCTGCCGCATCAGGGCTATCTCATCCGCACCCAGCCGAACAATTTCCTGCAGGCGACCAACCACGCCAAATTCATCCTCGGCCTCGGCAAGAAGCGCATCTTCGCCCTGTCGATTCAGGCGCCCTTCACCGTGCCGACGCATGACCGCCTCGCCGAGGTGCTGAAGCAGGGCGGCGCCGAGCTGGTCGGCTTCGCTATCTACGACAAGGACAAGACATCCTATCGCTCCGAGGTCGACCAGGCGCTGAGGAGCAAGCCCGACCTGCTCTATCTCAACGGCTATGCGCCGGACGAGACGGTCGTCCTCAAGGATCTCTACAAGGCGGGCTACGAGGGCGCCAAATTCGCCCAGTCCTATGCCATCACGCAGAAGGTGCTGGACTCGCTGCCGGAAGAAGTGACCGAGGGCATCTATACGGTGCAGCCCTCGGCCGATATCGACTCGCCGGCCTGGGCGGCGGCGGCCAAGCGGCTCGGCATCGCCCAGCCTGATTCGTACGAATGCCAGGCGACCGACTGGATCAGCATCGTCTGCCTGACCATCGCCAAGGCCAAGGCAGCGACCGGCACGGCGCTGCGCGACAATGTGCGCTCCGTCACCCAGGGCAACGGAACGAAGACCTATACGGCCGTAGAAGGGCTGGCGCTGCTCGCCAAGGGCCAGGAGATCAATTACGAGGGCGCCAGCGGGCCCTGCGACTTCAACGAGATCGGCGACATCCTCGACTGCAAGTTCCGCTTTAACCAGGTGGAAAAAGGCGCCTTCAAGTTCATCGCCGTCAAATAGGACAAGCGGGCGAGATCGTTGTAGGGGCCGGGCTTGCCCCGGCCCGCGCTGGTGCCGCGGCGGCACGGGCCGGGACAAGCCCGGCCCCTACAGATCGGCGAGGCGCACCCAGGTCGCGACCGCGACGGCAATGACCAGAGCGACCACGAGATGCGGCACGCTCGTGTTCCCCGCCAGCAGAAGGGCGAGGGTGAAAACGCCGCATCCAGTGGCGATGCCGCCGACCAGCGAGGCGCGCGAGCGCTTGAGCCGCGTCGCCGTCGCGCCTGTCTTGGTGATGGTACTCATGTCCGCACCTGAGCGATATCCGGCGCGTCCGCCGAGGCGCGGATCTTCTTGAGATCGCCGCGCACATGGCTCGCATCGTAGCCGTTGAAGACGTGGCCGAGGAGGCCGCGCTCGAGATCGCTGGTGCGGAAGAACCAGTCGGCGATCGGATAGGTCAGATTGAAATTCTTCTCCATCATGATCGCCTGATTGTGATGGGCGGTGTGATGGCGGCGGATCGTGTTCATGAACGGCACGTGGCGGATGATGCGGTCGTCCTTGACGTGGCAGCCCCAGTGGAAGAACTCGTAATT